>CADCOX010000165.1 GCA_902803195.1 uncultured Bacteroidales bacterium | reverse complement strand
TCCTTGTCCGCCGCCTATCAGCGCTCCGACGGCGCCACCACCAACTCCGACTTCAGCCGCGGCAACGCCTACCTGCGCGGACGCTACGACACCGATGAGTTCGCCGTCGACCTCCAGGCAGGCTACAGCCAGAAATCCTATGGCGCCAACACTTTCTACAGCGCTGCCTATCCCGACCAATACGAGCGCAACACCCGCTACATCGTCAGCCTCGGAGCCGAGTCCAAAGGCCGCGTACGCCTGCGCCCCGAGGTCTACTGGCATCGCCTCCTCGACAACTTCGAGCTCATCCGCGGCACCACCACAGGCGAGAACTTCCATCGCACCGACGTCCACGGCGCACGCGTCACGGCCGACGTCAGCTGGGCCGCAGGCCGTACAGCTGTCGGCGCCGAGGTCCGCGAGGAAGGCATCTACAGCACCTCGCTCGGCATGCCCATCGCAGCCGAACTCGTCCACAAGGTGCCCCGCGAGGACATCTACTACGCCCGCCACGACAGCCGTACCAACCTCAGCATCAACGCCGAGCACAACATCCTCCTGCCCCGTTTCACCGCCAGCATAGGCATCCTGGCCAACAAAAACTCACGCTTCGACAACCACCTGCGCCTCTACCCCGGCCTCGACCTCGCCTACCGGCCCAACAGCCACTGGCGACTCTTCGCCTCCTACAACAAAGGCTTCCGCCTGCCTACCTTCACCGACCTCTACTACAAGAGTCCCACTCACGAAGGCAACCAAGGCATGCGCGCCGAGGAGAGCCACAGCCTGCAGCTCGGCACCGCCTACCATAGCGCCCCGTTCGAGGCCACCCTCAAAGGCTTCTACCATCGCGGCACCGACATGATCGACTGGGTCATGTACGGCCCCGACGACGTCTTCCATAGCGCCAACTTCGACCTCGACAACATGGGCGTTCAGGCGCAGCTCGCCCTCCGCCTCACCGAGCTCTTCCGCAGCCCCGACGCCCTCCTCCAGCGCGTCACCCTCGGCTACACCTACCTCCATCAGCACCGCCGCGACGACATCGCCGTCTACAAGTCCAACTACGCTATGGAGTACCTGCGCCACAAGCTCGTCGCCACCCTCGACCATCGCATCGTCGGCCGCCTCAGTGCCGTCTGGACCCTCCGCTGGCAGGACCGCATGGGCGATTACATCCTCTATCGCGATGCCAAGTCCACGGGTCAGCTCGTCCCCTACGACCCCTATGCCACCCTCGACCTCAAGCTCCGCTGGGCAGCCCCCCACTACGAACTCTGGCTCGAAGCCACCAACCTCACCAACCATCGCTACTACGACCTCGGCAACATCCCGCAGCCCGGCCTCGTCCTCCTCGCAGGCGCCCGCTGCCGCTTCTGAAGCGCCCGAGTCTTGCGGCTCTGACCAAAAAAATCCCGATTTTTTTGCTCCTATCAGCAGAAAAGCGTATCTTTGCAGCCGCAAAGGTCCCGTAGCTTAGCTGAATAGAGCGTCAGATTCCGGTTCTGAAGGTCTTGGGTTTGAATCCCAACGGGATCACAAGAAGATGTCTGCAAAGGACTGAAAGCTTGCTTTCAAAGCTCTTCGTAGACATCTTTTTTGTGTCATCATCCCGTGGCAGGGTATGGGATGGACGCAGTCAATTCAACGGGATCACAATATGATGTCTACGAAGACAGAAAGCTTTCTTTCAAAGTTCTTCGTAGACATCTTTTTTGTGCCATCATCCCGTGGCAGGGTAGAGGATGGACGAAGTCCCCATTGTCCATTGTCCATTGTCCATCGTCCATTGTCCATTGTCCATCGTCCATTGTCCATTGTCCATTGTCCATTGTCCCTTTCCTATTCCACCGTCAGCTTGACCGCCTCGCCCTCCTCGCGGCTCTCGAGCAGGCGCATGAGGCGCTGCAGGGTGGACTGCGAGTCCAGCACCTGCCCCTTCACGCGGTTGTCGCCGACGAGGATGCAGCCTTCGGTGTCCTTGGCCGTGTTGCCGGCATGGATGCGGATGCCCTCACGGCCGTTGACCCCCACCAGCAGGGGCAGCCAGCGGCGGAACCGCGGCGACCACGTCACCACCACCGTGTAGCGTCCAGGCGCTATCGCCTGTCCTTGCCCATAGCCCTGCAGCGACGACGGTTCCAGCGTGTCGCACACGTAGTCGTAAGGCCCCGAGTAGAGCCGACCCACGGTGTAGTCGGCTCCTCGGTAGATGCGTTTCAGATGTAGTTCCAATTTAGTTTAAAGTTTAAAGTTTAAGGTTTAAAGTTTAGGTTTAAAGATTTTAGGATTTAGAGGTTTCATTTCCACGCGACTGCTTTCTACACATATTTCAGTTTTCGATAACTGTCACGCTTGTCACGGTTGTCACGCCCGATGTACTCGATGTAGCCCCGGTGCTGCCATTGGCGCAGGGTAGCATAGGTGTCCTCGCCACGCAACCCCTGTTCGCGTCGCACGCGGGAGGCATCGTCCACCGTGAACTCCGCGGGCAGCAGCTCCAGCAGGTTGCGGCACTTGCGCTGCCGACGGTCCTTGAGCGCCTGCTCGGCCTCGCGGATGGCTTCGCCGAAGAACTGCATCTTCACCGCCAGGTCGTACTGCAGGCTCCAGCGCACGAAATCCTCGATGTCCTTCGACCACTTGCAGCCCGCCGCCACGTACAGCACCATCGCCTTCAAGTACGCGATCACGTTGGCGCGGAACGAGAGGTTCTCGTACACGCGGTCGTCCATCACCACCGCCTGCTCAGCCGTCTCTGCCACCAGTTTCCTGGCCAGGCGGAGCGCCTGCGGGCACTCGATGCGCCCCGAGGCCTTCACCAGACGTTCGATGTAGGGCCGCAGCTGCTCGTCGAAGGCCGCGTCGTAGGTGCCGTAGACAGGCATCTCGGCGCCAATCTCGCGCTCGGGAATCGTGCAGAAGTTGATGCGTGAGATGGGACCGTCCGTCAGCACGCGGCTGAAGTAGCGCTGCCCTTTGAGGATAGTCGTCGTAGCGTTCCAGTTGAAGCGCACGCATACCTTCTCCGTCACCGACTGCACGCCCACGCGCGTCTGCCCGTAGCGGTTGCCGGGGTCGAAGGCCAGACACATGATCTGGAACTGCTGGCTTCCGCGTGCCGAGCCCCGCAGCGCGTCGAACTGCTCAATCTCGTTCATCTTCGTGTACAGGAAGTGGCCGTCGGCCTCGGCCATGCGCATTACGAACGCCGGGTTCGTCATGTCAGCGTCAATCTCCTGTATGACAAGTCCTTCTGGCCGCTGCCGCTTGTCCTTGTTGGCGCCTTTCGACGTCACCTCGCGCTTCCATTCGCGCTCGCGCTGCAGGTTCTCCTCGTCGCGCACGCGGATGTCCGCCATGATGCGGTTGATGGGCATCGAGATGCAGTCCTTGCCCGCGCCCGTGCCCGCCATCAGCACGTTCATCAGCGTTGCCTCGTGCTCCACGTTGTCGATGTA
>CADCOX010000164.1 GCA_902803195.1 uncultured Bacteroidales bacterium | reverse complement strand
GCTCCAGGCTCTGCGTGGATTTTTCAAGGCTATCTCGGCGTTTTCACGGCTTGGTTTATTCTTTGCTACTATGGCGTGGTGTCGGGATGGACACTTAAGTATTTGGTATCAGGCTTCGTAGGTGAACTCCAGCATGTCACGGACAGTGCCGACTATTTCACTCAGTTTTCATCAAGTGCTTGGTCGCCTATCGTGTATATGGTTGTAGTGATGCTGATGTGTCATGTGGTCATCGTGCGAGGGGTGCAGACGGGCATCGAGCGTTTCTCGAAGTTGATGATGCCTTTGTTGCTGCTCATCATCGCTTTGTTGGTCGTCTTCTCGTTCTCTATGCCAGGTTCAGCTGAGGGCTTGCGCTTCTTGTTGCGACCTGACTTCTCGAAGATTGACTCCTCGGTCGTCCTCAGCGCTATGGGCCAGGCCTTTTTCTCGTTGAGTATCGCCATGGGGTGCTTGTGCACGTATGCGAGCTATTTCACCGATGACGCCAAGTTGGGAAAGACCGCAGGAAGCGTTGCTGCAATTGATACGACGGTCGCCGTGATGAGTGGTTTCATCATCTTCCCCGCCGTGTTCTCGGTCGAGGCCGTTGCTCCAGATGCTGGTCCCGGACTGGTGTTCATCACGCTGCCAAATGTATTTCAAATAGCCTTTGGACATGTGGCGTGGCTGGGCTGGCTGTTCTCTGTCTTGTTTTACCTTCTTCTCTTGCTGGCAGCACTCACGAGCATGGTAAGTATTCATGAGCCCCCTACGGCATTCTTGCTCGAGCATTTCCACATGCGACGCAGCACAGCAACGACCATCGTCACCGCCGTTTGCATTGGCATCGGCGTGCTTTGTTCGCTCAGTTTCGGGCCTTTGGCTGACTACCGCCCGTTGTTTGGGCTGACGTTCTTCGATTTCTTTGATTTCGTCTCGGCTAAGATTTTCCTTCCCTTGGGCGGCATCATTATTTCGCTCTTTGTGGGCTGGCGCCTTAATAGAGATATGGTCTTCGATGAACTTTCCAACCATGGTCATCTACACGTTCCCCGATGGGCCTTCAGCGTTTATCTCTTCCTGTTAAGGTGGTTCATTCCTCTTGCCATTATGGCTATCTTCTTGAAAGAGCTGAATGTGTTTTAGATTCTTGATTTCTCACGAGAATGGATACGCATAGAGGACATTTTGCGAGTCGATTAGGCATCGTCTTGGCAACAGCGGGCAGTTCCGTTGGGCTCGGTAACGTATGGCGTTTCCCTGTCGAAACAGGGTTGAACGGGGGCGCGGCTTTCATCTTAGTCTATCTGGTTTGCGTCGTCTGCCTTGGTGTGCCGATGATGACGGCAGAGTTTATCATAGGCCGACGTACACACAAAAACATAGCCGATGCCTATCGTCAGTTGGCGCCTCGTTCGTTCTGGCCAGTGGCAGGCTATGCAGGTATGCTATGTGTGACGCTTATCCTGGGCTACTACGCCGTTGTAGCAGGTTGGGTGCTGAAATATGCTTGTGATTCGCTCACGGGCTCGCTGGCTACGGTGACAGACACCTCCGCGTATTTCAGCGCTTTCAGTACCTCTGCATGGGCGCCAACAGTATTTGCGCTCCTCTTCGTATTACTGACGCATCTTGTCATCGTCCGTGGTGTGCAAAACGGAATCGAACGTGTGTCGAAGGTCCTGATGCCTTTGCTGTTATTGTTGATGATCGTTCTTGCTGTTGGTTCTCTGTCTATGCCTGGTGCTTCAGCTGGAGTCGCATTCCTGTTGCGCCCCGACTTCTCGAAGATTGACTCGTCGGTGGTGCTCAGCGCTCTTGGACAGGCTTTCTTCTCGCTGAGCATTGCCATCGGCTGTCTGGCCACTTATGCCAGCTATTTCAAGCCTGATGTCCCGTTGATGAAAACCGCTTCTAACGTCGTGGCAATCGATACGGTTGTTGCGATTCTTAGCGGTTTCATCGTATTTCCTGCCGTTTTCTCGGTAGCGACGGTAGCGCCAGATGCGGGGCCGGGACTGGTCTTTGTGACGCTACCCGACATCTTCAATTCGCTGTTTGGCTCAACGCCTGTTTTGGGTTATATCTTCTCGTTGATGTTTTATGTTTTGCTGGTCTTGGCTGCGCTGACCAGCACCATTTCCATGCATGAGGAGGTGACGTCCTTCTTTGTCGATCGTTTTCATCTCTCGCGTCGATGGGCTGCCGCTTGGATGACGCTTGCCACAATGTGTCTGGCTGCGTTGTGTGCGCTTAGTTTCGGGCCCCTATCCTCCTTCCGCCCCTTCTTCGGGCGCGGCTTCTTCGACGCTTTCAACGATGTGACTGCTCTGTGGATCATGCCCCTCAGCGGCATTGTGCTGAGTCTGTTCGTCGGTTGGAGACTGCCCAGAAGTCTCGTCATCGATGAACTCACGAATCACCACACCATCCGCTACCCACGCTGGCTCTTCGTGACCTTTTTCTTCTTGATTCGTTGGGTAGCGCCTATTTCCATAGCCCTTATCTTCCTCAACGAACTCTTCTGGTAAGAACTTATGGGGAACTTATGACGTATAGGGACATAAGCTAAGGAGTTAAGATGTACCTCGTGCAGAATATATGGTTTCTGCATGCAAGGTATATCTTAACTCCTTGTCTTTTTCTGCTTTCGTCTGTCTTATTCAGCCTCGTAGCCGGCAATCTTAGCCATGGCAGGGGCTATCTCGATGTTGTCAATGCGGCCTTGGAAGACTTCTGTACCGG
>CADCOX010000163.1 GCA_902803195.1 uncultured Bacteroidales bacterium | reverse complement strand
TGAGAGTTGTAGTCCGTACCGTAGTAGAGGTCGGTGATACAGGGTTTAGTGCTGATAGTTCCAAAGAAACCGCCCATAATTATATATTAATGAACAATGTAAGATGAGTGATGGATAATGAACTGTTTGAATCTGTCAATTATCATTTATTGCCAACCAAGCAGACCTACCTGTCGCGCCAGAACGAACGCGTGAAGATGACGACAACGCTGATGATCTCGAGACGTCCCATGAGCATGAGCAGCGAGAGCATCCACTTGACGGCTGCTGGCAGGACTGCCCACGACATGGTGGGACCTATCTCGAGGCCGAGGGTGGGACCTACGTTGCTGGCACAGCTGAGGGCTATGGTGATGGAATTGGTGCTGTCGACGCCTGCCACAATCATGATGAAATAGGTGACAAGGCAGAGCAGCAGATAGAGTGCGAAATAGCCGAGGAGCGTGGTCTGCGTGGTGAAGGAGACGTTGGTATTGTTGACTTTCACGGGCAAGACGGCACGCGGATGAATGGCTCTGCGCAACTCGTTGCGGATGATCTCGAGCACCATGACACCTCGGATACATTTGAAGCCACCGGCTGTGGAGCCCGAGCAACCGCCAAAGAACATGAGCACGGAGAGAATCACCCAAGTGATATGAGGCCACTGACCTGCATCGTCGTTGAAGACGCCTGTCGTTGTGATGAATGAGACGACCTGGAAGAGGGACGATCGCAGAGCGTCCTCGACCCGATAATGGCAAGCCTGCATGAGGATGAACATGATCATCGCCGAGGCACCAGCAATGAGCCAGAGGAACAAGCGCAATTCGGCATTGCGGAAGAAGTCACGCATCCGTCCCTTGAAAGCGGTCAGATAGAGCAACGAGAAACTGATACCTGAGAGGAGCATGAAGAGGATGGCCGTGTAGTCGATGAAGGGGCTGTGGAAGAATCCCGTGCTGGAATTGTGAGTGGCAAAGCCTCCAGTAGCCGTGACGGTCATAGCATAGTTGAAAGCGTCGAACAGGCTCATGCCAAAGATCCAGAACAAACCTGCGCACACAAGCGTGAGGACAAGATAGATGCCCCAGATCCATTTAGCCGTCGTACCGAGACGAGGGTGCATCTTGCTGCGCAAGGGGCCCGTAGCCTCGGCCGAGAACACCTTAATGCTACCGCCTACGAGCGAGGGTATGATGGCAATCGTGAAGAAGACGATACCGAGGCCTCCTATCCACTGCGTCATCGAACGCCAGAAGAGCAATGCGTGAGGCAATCGCTCGACGTCGTCGATAAGGCTGGCACCCGTCGTAGTGAAACCCGACATGGTCTCGAAGTAGGCATCAGTAGGGCTCGTCAGATAACCACTGGCGACAAAGGGAATGGCCCCGAAGAAACTGAAGATGATCCAAGAGAGGGTGACCACGAGGTAGGCTTCGCGACGATTAAGAGTATCGTTGGCATTGCGTCCAGCAAACTGAAAGAGCACGGAAGCGATGAGCGTAATCACTACGGTAAGGGCGAACGCCCGACCATCGTCCTCGTGATAGAAGAAAGCCATCAGCACACACCCCGCCAGCACCACTGCCTCGAGGAACAGAAGCTGACCAATAATCTTATTGAGGAGTTTCCAATTGACCATAGGCTTCAGGGCATCAATTCCTTGGCTTGCTTACCAGTGAGGTGTTCAATCTGGAGTTCAAACATCAGCAGATGAGGGAAGGCGCGAGCAATCTCGTTGTCAGTACTCTCGACCGTCTCATGCGGGCTGTATTTATGTGCAAGAATACGGATGGCTTCGAGTTTGCTGGCATCGTCATCGAGGATGCGTATGCGACCGAAGGCGATGACACTACAAAAGACTGTCGTGAAATCTGCCGGCCTGACATCGTCTCGCTGAATGACACAAAACGAAGCTTTGTCGTACGAACGGATGGCATCGACCTTATGCCCTGCCACAGCGCTATGGAAGATGAGACGCCCCTCGTGGTAGACGTAGCTCAAGGGAACTGCGTAGGGGTAGCCCTCGTCGCCCAGCACGGCAAGCACCCCTGAGGAGGCATGTCGAAGGATGTCGATGCTCTCGGCATCTGTCAGTTGCTGGCGCTTTCGGCGCATAGGTCGAAACTCAGTCATAGCTTGTACGCTCTGATTAACGGCTGCAAAGGTAGTGAAAAGTTTGGAGTTAACGGCTCAAAGCGTGAACTTTTTTTCGTTCAAGCCCGTTTATTTGGTTTGGCCCAAGACTTCGCTGGCACGAGCGAGGGCAAGATTGATGTGAGGTTGTATGTTCTCCTCGCCTACGATACGACCGAAATCGTTGCGCATCAGCACCTCATGCACCTTTGGATTGACGCCCGAGAGGATGACGTGGATGCCCTCTGAATGACTCATCTGGATGAGGTTCTCGAGGTTGTGCATACCCGTGGAGTCGACGAATGGGACCTTACGCATGCGGATGATGCGCACCTTCGGACGACGTCCTATACGCCCCATGATTTCCTCGAAACGATTGGCAATACCAAAGAAGAAGGGACCATTGATCTCATAGACTTCGCAGCCATCGGGTATCTTGAAGTGCTCGAGGTTGGTGGCTTCGAAGTCCACGTCCTGCGAAGGGTCAATCTCGTCGGTGAGCACGCTCACCTGTGTCGTCTCAGCCATACGGCGCATGCAGAGCAGGCAAGCGAGCATCAGACCTACTTCGATGGCTACGGTAAGGTCGAAGATGACGGTAAGGAAGAAGGTGATGAGCAGGACGGAGATGTCGGACTTGGGATTCTTGAGCAACTGACGGAAGGTGCGCCATCCGCTCATGTTGTAGGCCACGATGACCAGCACGCCCGCCAGACAAGCCATGGGAATGTACTGGGCATAAGGCATGAGAATGAGAAAGATGAGCAGGAGCACGGCGGCATGTATGATGCCAGCAACGGGTGTTCGTCCGCCATTGTTGATGTTGGTCATCGTGCGTGCTATAGCACCTGTAGCGGGAATGCCCCCGAAGATGGGGCTGGCCAGATTAGCGATGCCCTGAGCGATGAGTTCCTGATTGGAATCATGCCGATCGCCAATGACACCGTCGGCCACCGTAGCCGAAAGCAGCGATTCAATAGCGCCAAGTACGGCTATCGTCACCGCCGGAGCGAACAACTGACGGACGACATCCCACGAGAGGTCGGGCACAACAGGCGAAGGCAGCGAAGCCTGGATGCGGAAGCGGTCGCCAATCGTGTCGACCGTTGTAGCCATTCCATATTGCTTCAGGATGAGCACAGCCACGGTCATCAC
>CADCOX010000162.1 GCA_902803195.1 uncultured Bacteroidales bacterium | reverse complement strand
GAACTACCGCACGGTGGCCATCAAGAAGAAGGCCTTCCAGGGCAACACGAAGATCAAGAAGATCGGCTTTGCCGAGAATGCCGTTGCCGGCAGCGACTCCTACGTGCCGATGCAACTGGCCATCCCCGACTCAGCGTTTGCCGGCTGCACGGGGCTGGAGCGCTTCAATCTGATATTCAAGACGCGCAAGGGCGGTCGCCGAGGCCTTGGACCCGAGAACTTCATCCTGGGCGGCGACAGCATCTTCGCAGGCTGCGACTCGACGAAGTTGCAGATTGTCATCCCCAGCGACCGCAAGCAGGACTTCCTCGACGACGAGATATGGCGTAACTACAAGCGCTTCTTCGTCTATGAGGACGTCATAGACGAAACAGAATACACCGAATACGGCGTGAACTATGCCTACCTCTACGACCGGAACACAACACAGCGCGTGTCGAAGGTGAGCGGTCACAAGATTGAGCATCTCACTGCCGTTTCAGCCGACAACAAGTTCCTCAACCAGCATCAGGGAAGCATGGGACTTTTCAACGACATCGGCTCGTTCAACAACTACAAGCTCGACTACATCAACAAGAAGGCTTTTGCCGGCAACGACCACCTGCGTTCCGTCTCGTTCTGGGACCTCAACGGCGGCGACTCCTATACTCAACTCGGCCTGACGATGGGCGACTCCTGCTTCATCAACTGCCCGAACCTGAAGAGCATCGACATGCTGTACTGCGTGACCGACGGCGACGACCACCTCGAGACGCTCCGTCCGGCGCACGTGCGCCCGGGCAACGGCATGTTCGACGGCTCACCCGACTGCGTCATCAAGATGCTCCCGAGCCAGCTCTCGTGGTTCGAGGCCGACACGGCGTGGGCCAAGTACAAGGACCGCTTCCGTCCCTGCATCATCAAGACGACCGACGAATACGTGTGGAAGGCGCTGAAGAAATGGAGCTACTCTACACCCTGCTGCTCGCCGAATACGTGGGACGGCTATGTAGATCTTGCGCGCATCGCCGAGCAGGGCTTCTCGTGCCTGAAGAACACGTTCACTGGATTCAGGTACAGCATCCGCTCGTTTACCGACTTCAAGCAGTTCGAGGTGGTTGGCCTGGACTCGGTTGGCCGCGCCTGGTTCATCGGCTGCAACAAGCTGAGCAGCATTGCCCTTCCCAAGACCACCAAGGCCATCCACGGATATGCGTTCTACGGCTGCTCCTCGCTGCCGGAAATAGAGCTGCCGGCCGCCGTGAGCAGCATCGACGAAAGCGCCTTCGAGGAATGCACGGGCCTGAGGCGGATCATCGTCCGCAACAAGAAGCCTGCGAAGCTCGAGAAGAAAGCGTTCCCGAAGAACGACGGCATGAAGATCTACGTGCCTGCCGAGAGCCTCAACGACTATCTCAGGGAGTGGAGCGAATATAAGGACTACATCGTGAAAGATGACGGTTCCGTTGTCAGCAAAGTGATCAAACTGGAGCAGGCAGGCACGCTTGCCGAGAAGCTGGGCCTCAACGTGGAGTGGAGCTACACCGGCACCATCGTCGCCGGTGATGAGCCCTACTGGCTGCATGGCAACTACGGGCGCTACGACTCCCTAACGGTGAGCGGTCCTGTCAACGACCTCGACCTCTGGGTGCTCCGCTACATGGCTGGCAACAATGGCTACGAGCGTGGAGGCGGTACGCCCACCGACGGTAAGCTGCGCTACCTGAACCTCTACAACGCTGATATCAAGAAAGATGATAAATGCAAGGCTAACTACCTCAACATGGGCGAGTACTACAGCATCGAGTGGTGGGACACCCCTGCCGACAACCATGTGGGCAAGTTCCTCTTCAAGGGCTGTGGTGTCCTGGAGACGCTCATCCTTCCGAAGAGTGTCACGACTATCATCACCGGCATCTTCGAGGGTTGCACGAACCTGAGGCGCCTGGCCATCACGGGCGCAACGACACAGTACGACGGATGGGAGTATACAAAGGCCCGCATGCTCGAGTACCCACTGGAGGAACTGGTGTTCCTGACCGACGGCATTGCCGGCAGTACGGCCAAGGATGCATGGGGACAGCCCATCTCGCAGGTGTTCACCAAAATGTCTCAGGTGAACGTGTACATGAATCAACCGTTCCTGATCAATCAGGCCAAGATGATCACGTCACTGTTCGAGGACGACACCGTGATGGAAGCCCTTGCCCAAAAAGGAGAATTCTTCCCCAGTATCTATACGAATCGCGAGGACGTGGAGGGGCTCTTCCCTCATACGCGCGACCTTCGACGCTTCAAGGATTTCAACGTGTTTGCGAATGTCAGGACGTTGGGCGACGAGTCGTTCCGTGACTGTTATAATCTTGAAATCATCTCACTGCCCGACTCGCTGAAGAGCATCAGTGCCGGAGCTTTCGCCAACTGCTACAGTCTCGACACGATCTACGTGGCCTGCGACTCGGTGCCTCAGCTGGCAAAGGATGCCTTCAAGAGCCTGCCCAACGACTTCCGCATCCTCGTCCCGAAACAGCTCTGCAAGCTCTACCGCGAGAAGTGGGCTCAGTATGCCGACCATATCAACGTCGACAAGTCGTTCTACGCCAACGATGAGATATTGACGGTCACCGTGAAGGAGCCGAACACACTGGCAAAGGAACTGGGGCTGACCGTTACGGAGTATCACAATCATAACATGTATGTTGACCACAAATGGCTTAACGGTGTGAACGGCGACTATCATCATATCACCCGACTGAAGGTGATAGGCCCGATATCCGGCGCCGACCTGTGCCTGCTGCGCTATCTCGCCGGCTACTGTGCGTGGAGCAACTGCCGCAACTACCTGGGTCATCTAGAATATATCGATCTGTACGACGCTGACCTCAAGGTGTCGAACTACAGTGTCGCCTCCGATGTCAGTTCCACGCGAAGCACCTATGTCGACGAGGAGAACGTCCTGCCGGCCTACTCATTCCTGCAGTGCTACAACCTCAAGACGCTCATCCTGCCGAAGACCTGCAAGGAGGTTCGCAGCCGCGCCCTCCAGCAGTGCGAAGACTTGGAGGTGCTCGTGCTGGGCGACAACCTGCAGGAATTCAACTGGAACGCCCTCGACGACGACGCCTCACTCACACGCATGTACATCCTGTCGAAGAAGAAGTTGAACATCAGCAGCGAGTTCGCCGTCTGGCGGTGGCTGTGCAACAACTACAACCCGACGTTCGATGCCTTCTACGTGCGGCCGTCGCTCTACAAAGAGTACGTCAGCGACAATGCCTACACAGGTTCTTCCTGGCAACGCACGAACAACATCTCGAAGGGCGTCTTCAGTGACGACGAATCGTTCGCTCCCTTCGCTGCTCATGCCGCTGCTACGGCCGACGACCTCGCAAGGGTCACGAGCATTGACTGCTGGTTCGACGGTTATCCCGGCGCAAAGGACCTCACGGCGCTGGCCTTCACCTCTGTCGACACGCTTCGCAAGGCCGCCTTGACTCCACTGACACAGCTGGAGCGCATCGCCCTGCCGGCATCCCTCGAAGGTATGGAGGACGGCCTGCTGGCGAATGCCAAGGGCCTGCGCTATGCCGACTTCTTGCGGTGCGACTCCACTGAGATCGTCTCCGCGCTGCACGACGGCGGCGTCAAGCGCCTCGGCATCGACACCGACCGCACGCTCGTCTACGTGCCCGACACCTATGGCAAGAGCGACGGCACGAATATCGTGGCCGCAAGCGCCGACGGCTCGTTCAGCGCCAAGGCCTTCCGCATGGTCGACTCGCTCGACTACATGGTTCCCTACGCTTTCTCGGCTGACTCCGTCGTCAACACGCGCGCCCTGCCCACGGCATCCGTGCCCTACACCGTCTGCGTGCCCTACAAACTGAACGTGCCGGCCTACGCGCGTGCCTACCAGCTGAGCGAGCGCAGCGGCAACACCCTCGTGTTCAAGGAGGTGAAGGGCGAGCTCGAGGCTATGCATCCCTACCT
>CADCOX010000161.1 GCA_902803195.1 uncultured Bacteroidales bacterium | reverse complement strand
TTTTTTCAATTAGAGTCATTGAATGTTATGGTTTTGATGAGTAATATGAATAATGATTTATTGTTTCAGCAACTTCTTTCCCTGCGTGATATAGATGCCGCGTCGCGTAGCATTCACGACCCGCTGTCCTTGCAGGTTATAGAGCTCAGGATGAGAGATTTGGCTATCGGATGATGGCAATGACGGCACACCCGTTTGGATGCCATCAAGTGTCCACAGCAACTGCGACAACTCTGCCCGCGAGATGACTAAGACCTTTCCGCCATTGGCATCTGCTGGGAGCCCTGATGTATTTCCGTTAAAGAGCTTCCAATCAATCTCCAATGGCTTGGCAGACAAGGCATGAAGGAGTGTGTGGCTACCGCTTTCCATCCCCAGAAGGAACCATCCTCGGCCATCGAAAGACGGATAAGTAGAGGCCGAGAGCACCTTCAACGTGACGGATGAGGCTTTTCTGAAATTCTGGAAGTGACCACGGATTGGGCTCAGACTGCGGCTGACGCCCGTGCAGAGGCCTTGATCGCCTGGATTCAGGAAGAGAGCGACGTACTGATCATCGACCTGAAAGATGTGCAGGTCGCGTGCTTCGTAACCTGGAGTGAAATAAGAGAGTGCCCGCCCGAAGCTGGTGAGATCCTTCGAACGCATGTATTGGAGCTGCCACTGTCCGGAGGACTGAGCCGACCAATAATAGACAAAGTAGTTTGTCTGAGGGTCGTAAATCAGTTCGGGCGCATGCACATTCGCATCCAAGACCTTGCCATCCGCGTCCTTCACAGGCGTCCACGACAGCAGGTCGGTGGACGTCCAATGATACAACCCCTCGTTATTGCGGCCGCCGCCAAAGACAAGATGGAAGACATCAGTGCCTGCCGTCTCTCCCTCTTGCCGATAGATAAAAGGGTCTTGCAAAGGCTGATTCTTATTCACACCTGCGAAGACACTCTTGCCGCTATTCAATGGAAACCACGAGGCACCATCATAGCTATAGGAGTAGAACATCTGCTGTGAAGCCTCTTTCGAATAACAGAGGAGATAGGCTTTAGACGGGTCCTCAGTAGGTTGTGGGTATCTCGAATCGGCCATAGGTTCGATAGTCAACTCGTCATTGTCGGCATAAGAACGAAGGCTGAAGCCTGCGTCGATATACTGCCCGCCAGTCGTCTGCTTGGTGTGAATAGCGATGACGTTGTCGCCCCCAATGTGAAGAGCCTCACGCGCGGCATCACTGATATCAAAGAGTTGATAAGTGACATTATAGCCCGAAGTCGTCATAGCCAGCACACCATTGATATACACCTCAGAATCTTCGTCATAGAAAATGCGAATGCAAAGGTCCTTGAGCTGTTCTTCGCTGACGTTGTTAAGCTTAAAATGACGACGTATCCATATCTCAGGTGTGCTCCAGTCCGTACGAACGCGTGCATCGGGCTGAGATATTTTACCGAATCCCGCCGTCCCTTCGCGCCAAGAACTGTCGTCAAAATCGGGCTGGAACCAATCTCCGGCAGGCTTTGACGTCACATAATGCCACCGGACGGTCGATGCATTGTCGCCAGCAGAGACCACGTTGGTAGCGCCTATCAACCGCTGACGAATGGTCCGTTCGATATTGCTGCGGATGGAGGCCAACTGCTCCTCATTCACCTTCAACACCTTACGATCATAGGTCAAGATGCCATTTACTTCCTGTTCCACATCAGTAATCTGAGTGTAGACGCCTGCCCAAAGGCCCTTGGACTGCTGCAAAGCCTGAAGTGCCGAGGTGTACTGATTGAAACGGATGGTATACTCTTCACTATTGGAAACCTGCGTGTAGGTCTGCTGACTGCCGGCCCAAAGATGGCCATCGACCATCAACGTGATGCCTCCAAACTCACCGCAGACGTTCACGCGGTCGTTGTCCGTGTTGGCCATACCATTGGGCGAAGGATAGCTATGAGCATCCGTAATGTCGCTGATGCCGAAATCCGTCCACCCAGAGGCTGCATTCATCAAGCGTCCCATATCCGCATCTGCATTACGGACAACGAGATAACCGCGCATGGTATGACCTGAACCTGAGCCTGCATCCTGCCCCCAACCTTCGTTGTAAGGCACCCAGACGCCAATGCTCGGATGCTGTTTCAATGCCGTGACTATGTTCTCGCACTCGAGGTAGAAATTATGTTGAATCTCTGCTTTCGTGCCCAAAGAACCGCCTTCACTCCCGCTGGGCATATCCTGCCACACAATGAGACCATTGCGGTCGCACCATTCATACCAAAGGTCGTTCTCCACTTTAATGTGCTTGCGCACCATATTCATGCCAAGCGATTTGATGGTCTGTAAGTCATAGATCATCGCCTCATAAGACGGAGGGGTCAGTAAGCCATCGGGCCACCAACCTTGATCCAACGGGCCATACATGAAAAGCGGTTTGCCGTTGAGCAAGAAACCGGGATGCCCGTTTATCATTGCCTTCGACAGCGTGCGAAGCCCGAAGTAGCCTCGAGCGCGGTCACATTCCATACAATTGTCCGCACTGAGATAAATATCAAGATTATAGAGGAACGGTGAATCGGGCGACCATAACTTGGCATCAGGGATTGCTATCGTGACATCTTCGCCTACAGGATATTTATCGGTTGTGACGACGGCCTTCTCACCGTCACGAACAATGAAACTTACCTTGCAAGTTGGGTCGGAGGCTATGACCTTGATACGCACCGTACCGCTGGCGGCGTCAGGTACGACCTCATATCGCTCCACATAAGCCGCATTGACAGGCTCTAACCAAACCGTCTGCCAGATGCCACTGCAACTGGTATACCAAATACCGCTGGGGCTTGTTGTCTGCTTACCACGAGGTTGACCGCCCTTGCTGCTGGGGTCATAGACTGCG
>CADCOX010000160.1 GCA_902803195.1 uncultured Bacteroidales bacterium | reverse complement strand
TGACAATTGTCTCCAGCTCATCTGAATTAGGACCTGGCCATACCATGCGGCTTGGGCCTACGTGTCCAAAGGTGGTGGAACCTAACACCATGCGCCCCTCGCTCCAGGGGCAGATAGCAGGGCTCACGGACTCCATTGTGTACATTCCCAGCGACTCCATCCGTCAAGAAGCAAGCGCGAGCGACTCCATACTCTACATGGTCAACGGACTAGTGGACCCAGACTTCAATGCGTTCCAAAGGGAGAAGGGCAAACGTGTGGCTCCGGACTTCAACTTCGCGACAAGTGCATACCTCTTCGACAAGAATCAACTCCTCATCCATTATGAGAAGACTGAATTGCGGCAGGATTCGGCCAAGGATGAATCCACGACCAAAGCGGAGGCCATCAAGATGCTGTTGGATGCACAGACCGTGCCATTCAAGCCCACACGGGAAATGACGCCGTCGGAGATCAAGTCCCGCCAGACGGCCTACCTCCAGACGGCCTATCGCGCCCGCGTCAAAGGGGAAACTCACAGCGACGCTTATTTCTCTCCCGACCTGTTTGGCTCTACCGCAGAAGAACGCCTGTTCGGCCTGCTCACCCTCCAGTGCGGGGGCAACGATGTCCACGAAGACTTCGGCCCCATGGCCAGCGACAGTCATGGCATCTATGTCCCCCTGGTTCGCGACGTGACACTGCGAGGCGGCGACCGGGCTTGGTACGACAAAGGACGGCTGTGGGCGGTCAAGGACGATCCCCAGTGCGATGCCGTCATCAGCGAGCTCCGGCAGGCTGCCGGGCTTGCCGATTCGCACGTAGAACTCAACGACAGCGTCGTCAAGATGGCCATGATGAGCGGCGGCCGAGTGACGGCGGGCGAGCCCCATCCCTTCAACACCCACATGCAGAGCGCCGTGTCATCATCTTATCCGAACAAGAAATACAGCTCACTGGACCAAAGCGTCTTCTACTTCACGCCCGAGGCCGACGCGCCCTCCTACTGGTGGGCCGAAGCCTACTATTCCACTCGGTCACGGAGGAGCGTGGCCGTGCATCTGCATGCCGTCTATAAGCTCTACGCAGCAGACTGCCCTGACCTCCTCGCCAATCGAAGGTTCGTAGAGGGTAGAGTAGTGAACGAGCAAGGCCAGCCGCTAGCTGATGCTCGCGTGAGCTTCGGCGCTTTCCACTCCTCTGGCCCGGATACATCAACAACAACAGATGCCGATGGTCACTTCTCATTCTGGATGCCCTTCCGCGATGCTCCTGTCTGGGTGCATTGCTGGGGCTATCAGAGCGTAAAGGCCCAGCCCGCTGATTCCGCCATGACTATTCGCATGAAAGCAATCTCGCTCATCCTTCCTGGACTCAGGCGATACCTCAACGCCGAGGACTACAAAGGACTCAAAGGACTCAAAGGAAAGAAGGAGCTGAAAGGGATAATAGACTAAATAAATAAAGCAGGTAGATAAGTAGTTTAAATCAGTTTTTTAGGTAAAACATGAAGGCAACCCCTGCTACGTTGTGTTGACGTGGCGGGGGCTTTATCGCCTTGCTGTCGTGATGAAGAGACGTTTTCTTACCTTGATGTGATGATTCAACACAAAAGAAGGTTAAAAGCGCTCACTCAACACATAATGGTGTTAAAAGTGTATCCGAATTCTTGTTTGAAATGGCATTGATCACTACTTTTGCCATCGAAATCCTCAAGAATTCATCAATTTAAGCCTCCCTATGTTTAAACTCACAGCCAAAGAAGAAGAGGTGATGGAGCACATCTGGACGCTCGGCACCTGTGCACCCAAGGATGTCGTGGCCCTCTATTCTGACGACGAACGACCACATATCAACAGCGTGGCCAACGCCTTCCAGTCCTTAGAGAAGAAAGGTTACCTCACGCATCGCCAGCGCGGGCGCGGCGCCACGAGAGTACAAACTGCTCAGATAGCCGTCCGCGCCTGTCTGCCTGTATATTCCCCATTCAGTCGCCCCCTTGAAGACAGCAAGTCCCGCCGCGTCCAAATGACGTAGCGGGACTTCTCGCAGATGCCGTCTTGTCCGCCTCGGCTTATTTGTCGTCCTTGAAGAAGGAGCCCTTTTTGAGGGAGATTCCTTCGGCGAGCATGCAGTTGAAGTTAATGCGCGCGTTGCGTTCACGCATGAACATCTTCTCCGTGCCCTGGGCATCCTGCGTGAATTCCAGGTGCTCGTCGATAGCCATGGAGTGAGCCATGCTCTCGACGTCCAGGTTGTCCGTGCCGATGAGCGTGAAGGTCCACCCTTGCTCCTTCAGCTTCTCGATGAGGTTCTTCACCATCGTGAGCGTGAACTCGTGCGAGTCGTTCTCATAGCCGTCGGTGATGATCGTCACCAACGCTTGGTCATCCTTGCCCATGAGCGCGTTGACCTTGCCCACCGACTCGCCGATGGCATCGTACAGAGGCGTGCAGCCGCAGGGCGAGTAGTCCTTCGCCTTGAGGGGCTCTGCCTCCGAGGCCGGAGTGTTGAAGTACTTGTAGTTGCGGTGGTTGCTGTCGAAGAAGAGCAGGCTCACGTTCTGCTCCAAGTCGGGGTGCTGCTTCGAGAGCAGGCGCACCGTCTCGAGCGTTTCGTTGAGGCCGCTGAGGGCTTGTTTCTGAATGACGGACATGCTGCCGCTTTCGTCTACGATAATCAGGTTGAATACTCGTTTCATGACAAATAAATGTTTTAAGTAGTTGAGTAAAATAGTTATATGTTGTTTTAGATTCCAAGACCCTCTCCAAGACCCTCTCCCCGCTCCCCCGTCAGGGGGAGAGCCTCGCTTCGCTCGAGAGGCTGCGCGGTGTTGGATTTGCGTTGTCCATTGTCCACTGTCCATTTTCCATTGTCCATTATCCATTTTCCATTATCCATTTCCCCCTTTGCCATTTCCGTCTTCTGCGGCGTCGTGTCACTTCGTTCCGCGACTAGCACAAGCCGATGGCTGCACCCGTGCGCTTTCCGAGAACACTCAGTTCTCTGAAATGCTCCGCCATTGTCCACTGTCCATTATCCATTGTCCATTATCTTGATCGCGTTCTATTTATATAAAGGAATGAAGCCGCAAATAATTAAGGCCGTTGAAAACTTTTTCTGCATTTTCTGCACTTTTTTCTTTAAAAGCTTTCGCGTACACGCCTTTTTCACTACTTTTGCGCTATGACAGACGAAGAAATCATCCAAGGGCTCAAGCGCGGCGACGAGGACATCACCCGCCGCTACTTCTACGGCATCCTGCGCATCGCCTACCGCGTCTACGACCAGCGCTACCAGCTCAGCCGCAAGACTGACATGGACTTCTACTCGCTGGCCCACGACTACTACATGCGCCTGCTCATGGGCGACTGGCAGCAGCTGGAGGCCCGCCGCGAGGGCGTCTCCCTGCGCACGTGGCTCACGGGCGGCTTCAGGTTCCTCATCATGGACCGCCTGAAGACCTACCACCCCGTGGGCAACGACCTCGGCGAGCTCCGCTTCGACGTGCCCGACGACCACTTCGCCGAAGACGTGCGTCAGATGCTCGAGGAAGCCATTGACCGCCTTTTCTGGGGCGACCGCAGTTCCCAGGCCATCCTGCGCATGATTCTCATCGCGGGCTTTAAGAGCAAGGACGTCGCCCTGCAGCTCGGCGTCTCGCCCTCCGCCGTCTCCCAGCGCTACCGCAGGATGATGGACAACGTCATCATCCCCTATTTCAAGCACAACTACGAGAGCGAGCTCCTCTCCACCTCGTCGGTCATCTTCAGCATTGCTAAGGACAGCAGCTGCGACTTGCAGTCCAAGAGTTTCTCCCCGTCAACACCTCAAACCCCTTATTCAATCACCAACCACCGCACCCGTATGAACATCAGACGCATCACCCCCGATTTCATCAAGCAACTCGGCGACAACGAGATTTTCGTCTTCGGCAGCAACCTCGCCGGCATGCATGGCGGCGGCGCAGCCTACATCGCCTTCAAGCAGTTCGGTGCCCGCATCGGCCAAGGCGTGGGGCTGCAAGGGCAGAGCTACGCCATCCCCACTATGCAAGGCGGCGTGGAGACCATCGCACCCTATGTCGATGAGTTCATCGCCTTCGCCCGCCAGCACCCCGAGCTCCATTTCCTCGTCACCCGCATCGGTTGTGGCATCGCAGGCTTCGATGCCGAGGACATCGCCCCCCTCTTCGCCGAGGCTCGCAACGTCGAGAACATCTCCTTGCCCAAGGAATTCTGGGACGTGCTCTCCTGAGCCTCCCTCCCTTGCTTAGCTGCGGCTCCATCACTTGCTTAGCCTCGGTTCCCTCCTCCGCTTAGCCTCGCTTCCCTCCTTGTTTAGCCGCGGTTTAGCCCTCGTTTCGGTTCCCTCTCTTGCTTTGCCGCGGTTCCCTCCCTCCGTACATGGAGAGCATTCCGCAGGCGGAACGCTTACCCTATCCACCCTCAGCCCTTCGCGTACTATACGCGCAACTCTTCGCGTACTATACGCGCAGCCCTTCACGTATATTCGTAAAGCCTCATGCGTATATACGTGCGAGGCGATGCGTCCGTAT
>CADCOX010000159.1 GCA_902803195.1 uncultured Bacteroidales bacterium | reverse complement strand
ACCGAAGAGCAATGGCCCTACCGCGTCAAGTTCTACAAGACTAACTACTACGGCGAGTCCAACAATAACGGCCTGCCGACTAGTATCGTGGACATCGCAGACGAAGGCTCACAGCAACCTACTGACGACAATCTCTATGACCTCAATGGTCGCATCGTCCGTCGTGTCACCACATCGCTCGAAGGCCTGCCTCGTGGCATCTACATCGTAAATGGCAAGAAGGCTCTGATTAAGTGAGGGCAATGAAAAGTATTTTTTAATTGCCGAACGTGAAGAACGTATTTAAGATAGTTAAGTAAGTGAACTATTAACGCAAAAACAGTACGACGATGAAATAATATATATAGCTCCCACCTATAGAGCTGACCTCCAAGTGGCCGAGCAAATCATAGCTTTACGCACATTAGGCAATGTCTCGCATAATACAAGCTCCGACCTCGATTCCGGCGATGAAGGCGATGCCCTTGTCAAGGAGCAGCAGACTAATAATGTATGGGATGAGATTTGGGAATAATGTTATGATGTGGATTTGCCGTATAAAGACGTATCGGCGGATATATATACATCAAAGGCAAAAAAAGCGTAAAAGTTAGCCTCGTCATTCTTTAGTTTCATTATTTTGTATATCTTTGCACGCAGAAACCCCTAAAAGCCAATGATATTATGAGAAGAAAAGGATTGATAGCAGCGGTGATGGCGGTGGTCTTCACGCTGACGGCTCAAGCACAAACAAAAGGTGATGTCGCCATCGAGAGCGGCCCCTTTGATGCCAATTGGGAGAGCCTGAAGGGGTGGGAGTGCCCCGAATGGTTCCGTGATGTCAAGTTCGGCATCTGGGCACACTGGGGACCACAGTGTCAGGCCGAGAGCGGCGACTGGTATGGCCGCGGCATGTATCAGGAAGGCGGTTGGCAGTACAAATACCACGTGGAGCACTTCGGCTCGCCCGCCGACTTCGGCATGAAGGACCTATGCCACGCGTGGAAAGCAGAGCGCTGGGACCCGGATGCGCTGGTGAAGCTCTATAAGAGCGTGGGCGCGCAATTCTTCTTCACGTTGGGTCAGCACCACGACAACTTCGATCTCTGGGACTCACCCTACCAAGAGTGGAACTCGGTACGCGTAGGCCCGAAGCGTGATATCGTTGGCGAGTGGGCCAAGGCTTGCAAAAAATACAAGTTGCCGCTCGGTGTCAGCATACATGGCGCGCATGCCTGGACCTGGTTCGAGCTAGCGCAGAAGTTCGATGGCAACCTCACGCGAGAGGATGGCTACAAGCCCAACCCCGACGGCACCGAGAAATGGTGGAAAGGTCTCGACCCGCAGGAACTCTATGCTCAGCGCCACGAGCCCAGCCGCGGTTGGGAGAATTCGGGCAGCATTCACGGGCAGTGGGATTGGAAGAACGGAGCCTCACAACCTTCGGAGGCCTACAAACGTAAGCTACAAAACCGCGTACTGCAGTTGGTCAACGACTACGACCCACAAATCCTTTACTTCGATGACACCGTGCTGCCCTTCTATGGTTGCGACGACCAGGTTGGGCAGAACATCCTTGCCCACTTCTACAACCACAGTGCTAACCGCCATCATGGTCGTCAGCAGGTGGTGGCGACAGGTAAGATACTGAACGATGAGCAGAAACAACTGATGCTATGGGATGTGGAGCGTGGCATCCCCGACCGTGCACAGGCGCTGCCTTGGCAGACCTGCACATGCATCGGCTCGTGGCACTACGACCGCGGCATCTATAATCGAGGAGACTACAAGTCTGCGGCTCGCGTTGTCCGTATGCTGGTGGACGTGGTGAGCAAGAACGGTTGCCTGCTGCTGAGCGTTCCCCTCCGCGGTGACGGCTCGCTCGACGAGAAAGAAATGGCTATCTTGCACGACCTGAAAGCATGGATGGATGTCAACAAAGAGAGCATCATCGGAACACGCCCGTGGACTACCTTCGGCGAAGGTCCTCTGGCAGAGTCGTCCAATCCGCTCAATGCGCAGGGCTTCAATGAGAATATCAACTACACGGCTCGTGACGTCCGCTTCAACGCCAAGGGCAAGACGGTCTACGCTACCATCATGCAGTGGCCGGCAGAGCGCACATTCACGCTCAAGAGTTTCGCCACGGGTTCGTCTGCGCTTAAAGGAGCCAAGGTGCGAAGTGTCAAACTCTTAGGCTACGGAAAGGTGCCCTACACCATGGATGCCGATGGCCTGCATCTGACGCTTCCCGAGGTTCATCCTGGAGGCGACATCGCCCCCGTGTTAGCCATTAGAATCAAGCCATAAAGGCTTCGCTCAAAAGCCTTTATTCGTCTTGAATACTGGCTCTTTATGCTTTTTTAAGAGTCTCAAAGGCTATAAATAGAAATAAAAAGTGTATTTTTGCCCCGCAATAAGGCAAGATACCATGGTATTCATGGTTGCCGATTAGGAGAAAGATACAACTAACTATTATTAATTCAATCTTTTACTAAACTCATCTGTATGAAGAAACGCTACTTCATGTCCCTGCTTATGGGGACACTCGCGTTCGGCGCTATGGCACAGACGCAGTACACGGTCTTACAGGATTTGACCTCCAAGATTCAGAATGCCGACTTCAAGGCTGATACCCCCTTGGAAGGAACAGTCACGACCTATGACTACAATCACACGGAAGTCGCTTTGGGCGAATTTTGCCTATTCGGCCAGCAGGCAGTGACGGGATGGACTTCGAGTTTCCCGTCGGACAACATCAAGCAAATGAGCAATGATAAGTCCCCCGCCCGCACCGACGGTGCCAACGCTCGTGCGGCAGGTATCTTTGCCTACAACGAGACTACCGATGAGACTACTCCCGGTCTGGGCGGCACCTACTACGCTCCCACGCCCGACGAGGGCGACACGCAGGCCCTCGGCCTTGTTGCCGTCTGGGGCGCTGACATCAGCTATACCCAGCCCATCACACTCCCGGCAGGTGGATATATGCTCATCCAGAAGTATTACAACGTCTCAGGCGATGCTCAGCCTATCACGTCCAACTTCGGCTTCATCGCTGATGGTGGCAAGCGCTATGTCTCGGCTAACGTCACCTATCCTGTCGACGCCGAGTGGCACACCGACACCGCTTTCATTCGTGTGAAGGCTGAGACCGCAGGTGTCCTCTCACTCGGTTACAAGTCGGGCAACTGGGGTTCGGGCAGTGCTCCCCACCTCTTCATCGACTGTGTGAAGCTTTACAGCATCGATCCCGCTCCGCTGGACAAGGCTGAGGCTGACGAGGCTAAGGTTGATTTGCTCGCGCTCATCGAAGAAGGCGAGGAACTGGGTGTCGACGTGAGCGATGCTCAGGCAGTCTACAACAACCCCAACGCCACCGTTGAGCAGGTCCTCGCAGCCATCGAGAGCCAGAAGGCTATCAACGAGGCTGGTACTACCGATCTCTCGGAGTTCTTCATCACGAATCCTCACTTCACGCTCGACACGCCGCTGCCCGATGACAATGGCATCACGACTTACGACTACGACATGCCCGACCCCAATGGCAGCAATGGCCGCGTCGTTGACTACTTTGGCATGCAGCCCGTCACGGGT
>CADCOX010000158.1 GCA_902803195.1 uncultured Bacteroidales bacterium | reverse complement strand
GCCGATGCAGGAACTGACTGTCATCATGGAACTGAAGATGCTGGCTGATGTCGGGCTTGTGGGCTTCCCAAATGCGGGCAAGAGCACTCTCGTGAATGCCATCAGTTCGGCTAAGCCGAAGATTGCGGGCTATCCGTTCACTACGCTCGAGCCATCGGTGGGCGTGGTCAGTTATCGCGACAACCGTTCCTTCGTGATTGCTGACATACCGGGAATCATTGAGGGCGCCAGCGAAGGCAAGGGCCTCGGTCTACGCTTCCTACGTCACATCGAGCGTAATGCGTTGCTGCTTTTTATGATTCCTGGTGATACTGACGATATCCGTCATGACTATGAAGTGCTGTTGAACGAGCTGACGACTTACAATCCTGAACTACTGGATAAGCAGCGCGTTCTGGCCATCACGAAGAGCGACCTGCTTGACGATGAACTCATCGAAATGTTGCGTGCCGACCTGCCTACAGACCTGCCGACGATCTTCATCTCGGCTGTTACGGGTTATGGGATTACGGAACTGAAGGACTTGCTCTGGCAACAACTCGATACTGCCGAACGCCAGGCATTGCACAGCTCCAGCATTGTCCATCGCGACAAGGATCTCAGTTTCCTGCAGGACGAGTTGGAGGCTGAAGGTGAGGACATTGTCATCTTGGATGCTGAGGATATAGAGGACGATGATGACTTGGAAATCATTGACTACGAGGACGAAGAATAGTTCTCGCCATCTCCTTTTAAGTTCTCATTACAAGTCTTCTAAGCCTCGCCGCCACGACTTCGCTCGTATCCTTCGCAAGCACTTTCGAGTGTCCAATACAACCTACTGACTCTACGGCCTGCACGTATATAGGCATCGGCCTTCGCGTATAGTACGCTCGAGCCTACACGTATATACGCATCGGCCTACACGTATATACGCATCAGCCTTCACGTATAGTACGCATCGTCCTTCACGTATAGTACGCTCGAGCCTTCGCGTATAGTACGCATCGTCCTTCGCGTATAGTACGCTCAAGCCTTCGCGTATAGTACGCTCGAGCCTGCACATATATACGCATCAGGCTTAGCGTATATACGTGCAGGGAGTAAAGTATGACCTGTTGAATGGAGACGTAAGTTCCTTAATTGCTCCCCGTTAAAAACCTTCAGCCCGCCTAACTCTTAGTGAGCTGGCGGGCTGATGTGTAGTGTATTACGCAGCAGTAGTGGCGTAAAGAGTAAGGCTTATTTCATTTCTTCCTCATCCTTCATGTCGATTTCTTCACCCTTTGTCGTGAAGAACTCATACTGCAGGAAGGCGAGGCGTTGGTTGGGTAGGATGCGGACGCCTAATCCGTATTTCATTTGCCAACGTCGTTTCAGGGAGATGAATCCCTGATTGATGTAGGCTGCGACATAGGGGTGTACGTGGAGAACGAACGAGCGAATGTTCAGATGGTTGACAAGACGGTCGATTTTCTCTTCGAGGACATCAGTGAAGAGGAAACTCGACTTAATCGTGCCTTTACCGAGGCAGGTGGGACAAGTCTCGTCGACGCGCACTTCCATGACGGGACGTACACGCTGACGCGTAATCTGCATAAGGCCGAACTTGCTCAGCGGCAGTATGTTGTGGCGTGCGCGATCACGCTTCATGTTTTCGCACATGCGCTCGTAGAGCTTCTGTCGGTCTTCGGCTACTGCCATGTCAATGAAGTCAACGACGATGATGCCGCCCATATCACGCAGTCGCAGTTGGCGTGCCAGTTCATCGGCAGCGCCCAGGTTGACTTCGAGCGCATTGGCCTCTTGGCCATCTGGATTCTTGGCTCGGTTGCCGCTATTGACGTCGACAACGTGCAGGGCTTCGGTGTGCTCGATGATCAGGTACGCGCCGTGCTTGTAGCTGACGGTTTTGCCGAATGACGTCTTGATCTGTCGCGTCACGTCGAAATTGTCAAAGATGGGCAACTTGCCTTTATACAATTTGACAATCTCGGTCATCTCCGGCGCAATCAGTTTGACGTAGTCGTGCACTTCATCAAACACATTGGGGTCGTTGATATAGATGTTCTCGTAGGTGGGGTTGAACAGGTCGCGCAGGAGGGCTACTGTTCGGCTCGTCTCCTCGTAGCAGAGTGTCGGCAGTTCCTTGGCTCGGTGTGCTTTCTGTATAGCATCTTCCCATCGCTTGAGCAGGACCATCAACTCGGCATCGAGCTCGGCTACGCGCTTGCCCTCGGCCACCGTTCGAACGATGACTCCGAAGTTCTTGGGCTTGATGCTCTGGATGAGTTGTTTGAGGCGAGCCCGCTCGGCGCTCGATTTGATTTTGGAAGATACGCTGACCTTATCGGTGAAAGGGATGAGGACAAGGAAGCGTCCAGGGAAGGTAATCTCGCAGGTCAGGCGCGGTCCCTTGGTGGAGATCGGCTCTTTGACGATTTGCACGAGAATCTCCTGTCCAGGTTGCAGAATGTTCTGCACGCTGCCTTCCTTGGGCAGTTCGGGCTGGATGGAAGCCTTCGAGATGGGGAATAGGTTACGCTTGTCGCTGCCTACTTGCTTAAGGTACTTGGCAAATGAATTGAATTGTGGACCGAGGTCCAGGTAGTGGAGAAAAGCGTCGCGCTCATGTCCTACGTTGACAAAGCATGCATTGAGCCCAGGCATGAGCTTTCGCACGCGAGCGTAGTAGATGTTACCGACGTTGAAACTTGCCTGTTGCTCCTCTTCTTGGTACTCGACGAGTCGCTTGTCCTCGGTAAGGGCTATGGCAATTTTCTTCGGTTGGACATCAACGATTACTTCACAGGTCATGAGTGTTTCTTTCGATTTACTGTTTCTCGGCTTACGGCTTCAGCTTGAAGCCGAAGATGTTTTTAAAAACAAGGAACAAATCGACCCAGAGCAGGGGAGCGGTTTGTTCCTCGTCGTGACTCACTAAGTCTGAGGGACCAAGAGTCGAACAGAGCATGTTTATTTGCTCTTATGTCTGTTCTTTCTCAGTCTCTTCTTACGCTTGTGAGTAGACATCTTATGTCTTTTTTTCTTCTTTCCGCTTGGCATAGCTTAATGGAGTTTAAATTGATGAATAGTGAATGAATCTTGAAGAATATACCCTTTTACTTGACAGCATCGAAGAACACCTTGGCGGGTTTGAAAGCCGGGATGTTGTGCTCGGGGATGATCAATGTCGTGTTCTGGGTAATATTACGAGCGGTCTTCTGAGCGCGCTTCTTGAGGATAAAGCTTCCAAAACCACGGAGATAAACATTGTTATCGGTGGCAAGGGCGCCCTTAACCTGGTCCATGAAAGCCTCTACAACGGTGAGGGCTGTTGTCTTGTCGATGCCGGTCTGCTTGGAGATGAGGCCGACGATGTCTTGTTTTGTCATTTTAATAGATGATTAAATGATTATGTTTTTAATAAGTTTTGTAGCCTTTTTGAAAAGTGTTTTTGCTGTTTCGGCTTGCAAAGGTAGGAACTTTCAATCAGTTACGGAAATCTTTCGGCCGTTTTTTGCAAAAAAAAGTGATTAATCGTCTCTTTTTTGTCATCGAAGTATGATTTTTGATTATATTTGCACCATGATTAGCACATTTGCAGGTACTTTACTCGATTGGTTTTCACGTTATGGGCGTGAGTTGCCGTGGCGGCAAACGCATGACCCTTACGCGATATGGCTTAGCGAGGTCATCCTCCAACAGACCCGTATCCAGCAGGGGCGTGACTACTGGGAACGCTTTCTTCAGCGTTTCCCCACTGTGGAGCTTTTGGCTGCAGCGACGGAGGACGAGGTGTTGCGTCTGTGGCAAGGTTTAGGCTACTATAGCCGTGCGCGCAATCTTCACAAGGCCGCTCAGCAGATTGTGGCGCTCGGGGCTTTTCCGACGACGCTTGAGGGCATACGTTCGCTCCAAGGCGTGGGCGATTACACAGCGGCAGCTGTCGCTTCGATAGCCTTTGGTGTCGATGCAGCTGCCGTCGATGGTAATGTCTATCGTGTGCTGTCGCGCTATTTTGGCGTCGAAACCCCAATCAACACTCCTCAAGGCAAGCGTGATTTCACGTTGCTGGCGACATCGTTGTTGCCCGCAGGAAAGGCTGGCGCCTTCAATCAGGCGCTGATGGACTTCGGCGCTATTCAGTGTACGCCGCGCTCTCCGCGATGCGTCGTCTGCCCGCTTGTGGAGACCTGCGAGGCCCTTCGGACGGGGAGGGTGGACGACTTGCCCGTGAAGCGCCCTAAGACGAAAGTGCTGGAGCGTCGTCTCGCGTATATATATATAAGGTATAAAGGTGAAGTGGCGATACATCGCCGTGGAGCAGGCGATATCTGGCAAGGCTTGTGGGAGCCTTTGTTGTTGGAAGGCGATGCTCAGTTCGATGCAGGGCTGCCGATGTTGTTGTTGGCTAAGGACGTGAAGCACCTGCTGACGCATCGCATCTTGCTGGCCGACTTCTATCTCGTTGACGCAAAAGAAAAGCCCTCTCTGCCAGAGGGCTACATTTGGATTGCTGAAAGTGAACTGGATCGTTATGCCAAGCCTCGACTTGTGGAACGTTTGTTGGAGTATCTGCCCGACTGAAGGCGTGTCTCCTCTTTCATTCAGAGACCCTTCCTTCCGGCTATTTTAGTTCCAATGATAATCCCTTGACCTTTAAGCTGTCAGTTCTCGTTCTTTCCTTCCTTGCCAACGATGACCTTTATCTTGAGGATGCGTCGTTCGTCCATCTCCATGACTTCGAATGTGAAATTTTCGTAGGTCAGTCGTTCGTGCAATTGTGGGAACTCGCCTTTCAGTTCAAGCACTAATCCTGCCAGGGTGTCGGCGTCGCCTGCTGCGTTGTCGAATGTCTCGTCGTCCAGTTGCAGAATCTTCCTGACATCGGAAAGCAGGGTTTTGGCCTCGAAGATGTAAGTGTTCTGATTGAGGCGTGTGTAGGAGCGTTCGTCCTCGTCGTATTCGTCGTTGATCTCGCCTACGATTTCCTCAATGATGTCCTCCATTGTCACGAGACCGCTCGTGCCGCCAAACTCGTCAACGACAATGGCGATGTGCACCTTCTGAGCTTGGAAATCGCGCAGCAGGTCATCAATCATCTTTGTCTCGGGAACGAAGGTTGCGGGCCGCACCAAAGTCTGCCAGCGGAAGGAGGCCGGCTTGTTGAGATGGGGCAGCAAGTCTTTGATGTAGAGGATGCCTGTGATATGGTCTTCAGAACCAGAGTAGACGGGAATGCGTGAGTAGTTGTTCTCGACAATACATTTGATAACCTCGGGGAAAGGCGTCTTCACGTCCAGGTCGACCATATCCACGCGTGGCGTCATAACCTCGCGCGCCATCTCGCCGCCGAATCTGATAATGCCTTTCAGCATCTGCTGCTCATCGGCAATCTCTTGTTTGTCGGTTAGTTCGAGGGCCTGTTCCAAATCGTCGACCGAGAGCTGTTGGTTGGATTTGATGTGGTTGGTGACGCGTCCGGACTTCAGTAGCAGCCAGCTCACGGGCCACCACAGTTTGACCAGTATAGAATAAGCAGGAGCACACAGGCGTGCCATCGCCAATGGCTTCTGGGCGGAGGCTATCTTGGGCATCACTTCGCCGAAGAGCAACAGCAAGAACGTCAGCAGCACCGTCATGAACAGGAACTCCAATACTGTGTTTGAGCCGAACGAGACCACGGGATGCGAGCCACCTAAGAAGAAGTAGTTGAGCAGCATGATAATGGCCACATTCACGAAGTTGTTCGAACATAGTATGGTAGCCAACAGACGCTCGGAGTCGTCCAGCAGGCGCAAGATGCGGCTGTCTCTCGATGTGCGCCGCTCCTCGAGCTCGGCCATATCGGCAGGCGAGAGCGAGAAAAAGGCAATTTCGCTACCGCTCACAAAGGCTGAACAAACCAACAAAACGAGCGAGAGCCCCAACGCAACGAGGGCTCCACTGGAAGGAGTCTGAAAGTAAATATCGGAAAAAAAGGCGCTAAAGCCTGATAAAAATGAGTCCATTCAGGGGTTCTTGTGTATGGGCAGCATTAAGGGGTGTTGGGCTGTTCGCTGCCTTTGGCACTGCCGAACAGCTTCAGGTCGTCGGCCCAAATTTCAGTGATATAACGTGTAATACCTTGTTTGTCTTCGTAAGAGCGGCTTTGGATCTTGCCTTCGACATAAATCATGTCACCCGTGTGGACGTATTTCTCAATCGTCTCAGCCAGTTTGCGCCAGAAGATGATATTATGCCACTCCGTGCGTTCGGGCACCTCGGTGCCGTCCTGCAGCTTATAGGCACGTTCGCTGGTTGCCAGTCGCACTTGCGCGACGCAGACGCCTTGGTCGACGTAGCGCACATCGGGCTCCTTGCCCACGCGTCCTAACAGGATGACTTTATTAATGCTTGCCATAGTCTGTTGTTGCTCTTTGAATTTTCGTGCAAAGTTACACATTATTTATTATTCTGCTGTTCTAAATACCGAAATATTTTGTTTTTTTCTTGTTTTCGGGCATAAAAGTGCAAATCTGTGGGCCGATTATTTTGTTCGAGGCTCAAAATTCGTTACTTTTGCAAGCAACTTTATGTGAGATTCCTCCTCATTCACGTGAGCCACGTCAACACGATTATATTCACTCTCCAAAATAGATTAATCATTCCTCTTTAATTCTTCTCTTTTATGTCCATTATGATTTTTTTCAAGTTGCTCGGTTCGCTCGCTCTTCTCATGTTTGGTATGAAGGCGATGAGCGAGGCGTTGCAGAAAATGGCGGGTCCTCAGCTTCGCCACGTCCTTGGTGCAATGACCACGAACCGCTTTACGGGCGTGCTGACTGGTATGTTGGTGACTGCTTCTGTTCAGTCGTCCACGGCCACTACGGTGATGACGGTTTCATTTGTGAATGCCGGTTTGCTAACGCTCTTCCAAGCTATCTCCGTGATCATGGGCGCCAATATTGGTACGACGCTTACGGCTTGGATCATGTCGGCTGGTATGTCGTTTGATATCACAAGCGTTGTCTACATAGGCTTTCTCGTAGGTATTGTACTGATTTATTTGAAGAAGCACCGCTATATAGGCGACTTCCTCTTTGGTATCTCTTTCCTCCTGCTGGGTTTGGGAACTCTTCGCGCCACAGGCACTGAGATGCATCTTGGCGAAAATCAGGCTGTACTGGATTTCTTCTCGTCGTTTGACTCTTCTTCTTTCTCTACGACAATCACGTTCCTTTTGTTGGGCGGCTTGCTGACGTTCTGCGTGCAGTCGTCGGCTGCCGTGATGGCTATCACGATGATTCTGTGCTCGAGCGGTGCACTGCCTATCTATCAGGGTATCGCCTTGGTGATGGGCGAGAATATCGGTACGACGATTACCTCTAATCTCGCTGCCCTTTCAGCTAATACGCAAGCTCGCCGCGCCGCTCTCTCGCACATGTTCTTCAACCTCTTCGGCGTGTTGTGGGTCTTGTTCATCTTCCGTCCTTTCGTCGACTTTGTTTGCGGACTTGTGGGCTATGATGTGACGATGACCAAGGATGGCGCCTCCACAGAAGCCTTTATGGCTAATGCTGCTAAGTTGAACTTTGTATTGGCAGCCTTCCATACCTGTTTCAATGTAGCCAATACCTTTATCCTCATCTGGTTCATTCCTCAGATTGAGAGATTCGTATGTTGGGTCATCAAGCCCAAGAAGGTGGACGAGGAAGAGGATTTCCGTCTGCATTTCATCACCTCTGGTATCATGAAGACACCGGAGCTCTCGGTGCTTGAGGCACAGAAGGAGATTCAGTCGTTCTCCGACCGTATGCAGCGCATGTTTGCGATGGTACGTGAATTACTTGTCCTCTCCTCTTCCTCTACAGGCAAGAAAAAGGACAATCAGATGGAGGAGTTCACAAAGCTCTATACGCGTATCGAGAAGTATGAGAGCATCTCCGACAATATGGAACTGGAGATTGCCAACTACCTCGACCAGGTCAGCGATGCTCATCTCTCCGATGAGACGAAGGCCAAGATTCGCGCTATGCTCCGCGAGATATCGGAATTGGAGTCGATCGGCGATTCCTGCTTCAATATGGCTCGAACCATCAGCCGCAAGTATCAGGGCAAGGAGGACCACTTCAACGAGTCGCAGTATCAGCATCTCCACCAGATGATGGAGTTGACCGACAATTCGCTGTCTCTGATGAATCAGTTGATGCTCGGACGCAAGGAATCCTTCGACGTCAATCGCACCTTTAACACGGAGAACGAGATCAACAACTACCGCAACCAACTCAAGCAGCAGAACATCATCGACGTCAACAACCACGAATACACGTACGCCGTTGGTACCAT
>CADCOX010000157.1 GCA_902803195.1 uncultured Bacteroidales bacterium | reverse complement strand
GGTGGACGTCTCTACTTAGTACAACTGACTTCTAACATCACATCGTCGGCTCATATCGAATACCATGCCCGCATTATTGCTCAGAAATTCCTTGCCCGCGAACTCATCACCTTTGCCAGTCAGGTTTCGCGCGATGCTTTCGACTCGACTATTGACGTAGAGGACCTTATGCAAGAGGCCGAGGGCAAACTCTTCTCGATTACCCAACAGAATCTGAAGAAAGACTTCACGCAGATTAACCCTGTCATCCATGAGGCCTATGAAGAACTGAAGAAAGCCGCCGCACGACAAGACGGTCTCTCGGGTCTCTCCAGTGGCTTCCCTCATCTCGACAAGATCACCAGCGGATGGCAGAACTCCGACCTCATTATCATCGCCGCCCGTCCGGCTATGGGTAAGACGGCTTTCGTCCTCTCGATGGCCAAGAAGATTGCTGTCGATATGCGTGAACCTGTCGCGATGTTCTCGCTCGAAATGAGTAATGTCCAGTTGGTTAAACGTCTGATGGTGAACGTCTGCGAGATTACAGGCGACAAGATGAAGAGCGGACAGCTACTGCCTTATGAGTGGGGACAACTCGGCAACCGAATTCGCTCGCTCTATGATGCACCGTTTTATATTGACGACACCCCTTCACTCTCCATCTTCGAACTGCGTACAAAGGCTCGTCGACTTGTGCGTGAACACGGGGTCAAACTCATCCTCATCGACTATCTCCAGCTCATGAATGGTTCGGGCACCAGTTTCGGCTCTCGACAAGAAGAGGTCTCCAATATCTCGCGCTCACTCAAAGGCTTAGCCAAGGAACTGAACATCCCGATCATCGCGCTTTCGCAGTTGAATCGTAGCGTTGAGAAGCGTGAAGGCGAGGAAGGCAAGCGTCCGCAACTCAGCGACCTGCGTGAATCGGGAGCTATCGAGCAGGATGCCGACATGGTCTGCTTCATTCATCGTCCTGAGTACTATAAAATATATAACGACGAGAAAGGACGTAATATGAAAGGAATGGCTGAATTCATCGTCGCTAAACACCGTAATGGTGCCGTCGATACAGTCATCATGCGCTTCCGCAGCGAATATGCTCGTTTCCAGGACCTCGATGAGGAAGCTTATATTCCCATGCCGGGCGAGAAGGTGACATACGACTCTGATGCCATAAATGGTGACGTACCCGAGGGACCTGAACTGCCTTCAAGCGAAGCTCCGTCCCTACCTCCTCTGCCAGCCGCTGACAACAATAACAGCCCGTTTGGAGCGCCCAATCCGACCAATGATATGCCATTTTGAGCCTTGAAATGCACGAATATGCAAAAAAGTTAGGCTTTCATCGTGCAAACTTCAGAGTTTTATTGTACTTTTGCACCCGAATTAGCAAAATAACACTTCTCCAATATGAATATTTCCTATAAATGGCTGCGCGAGTACGTTGATACCGACTTGACGGCTCATGAAGTGGCCGACGCCCTCACCTCAGAAGGACTCGAAGTGGGCGGCGTAGAAGAAGTTCAGACTATCAAAGGCGGTCTGCAAGGACTCGTTGTAGCTGAGGTGCTCACCTGCGAGCCGCATCCCAACAGCGACCACATGCATGTTTGCACAGTGAACATTGGCACCGACGAGGTGCAGCAAATTGTCTGCGGTGCCCCTAACGTTGCAGCTGGTCAGAAGGTCATCGTTGCCACTCTGGGTACAAAGCTCTATGATGGCGATAATGAATTTGTCATCAAGCGCTCGAAGCTGCGTGGCATCGAATCAAATGGTATGATCTGCGCTGAGGACGAGATTGGTATCGGCCATGACCACAGCGGCATCATTGTGTTGCCAGCTGACGCTGTCGTGGGAACGCCTGCAGCAGAATACTATGGTCTTGAGAGCGATTATCTCATCGAAGTGGACATTACGGCCAATCGTGCTGACGCTTGTTCGCATTATGGCGTGGCCCGCGACCTCTACGCTTGGCTCGTCCAGAAGGGCTATCCGACAGCCCTCCACCGCCCGTCGGTTGATGATTTCAAGGTCGATAACCACGACCTCGAGATTCCTATCTACGTCGAGAATGCCGAGGCATGTCCTCGTTATGCCGCTGTCACCATCACCGACTGCGAGGTCAAGGAGAGTCCGCAATGGCTGAAGGATCACCTGACGACTATCGGCCTGCGCCCCATCAACAACATTGTCGACATTACCAACTACATCATGATGGCCTTCGGACAGCCTCTCCACTGCTTCGATGCTGATATGATCAAGGGCTGTAAGGTCGTTGTCAAGACGATGCCCGATGGCACGCCTTTCCAGACGCTCGATGGCATTGACCGCAAGCTCAGCGACCGCGACTTGATGATTTGCAATGCCGAGGAGCCGATGTGTATCGGCGGCGTTTATGGCGGTAAGGGTAGTGGTACGTACGAGACCACGCGCAACGTCCTGCTCGAGAGCGCATACTTCAATCCCACTTGGATTCGCAAGAGCGCTCGTCGTCATGGCCTGCAGACCGATGCTTCGTTCCGCTTTGAGCGTGGCATCGACCCCAATGGTCAGATCTATGCGCTGAAGCTTGCAGCCAAGATGTGCCAGGAACTGGCCGGCGGTAAGGTCTCGATGGAAATCGTCGATGTTTATCCCGAACCCATTCAGGACTTCCGCGTTGACTTGAAGTATGACTATGTCGACAACCTCATCGGACAGCATCTTCCTCAGGAGACCATCAAGAGTATCGTCACCTCTTTGGAGATGCGCATTGAAGAAGAAACTGCCGAGGGCCTGAAGCTGGTCGTTCCCGCCTATCGCGTTGATGTGCAACGTCCTTGTGATGTCGTCGAGGATATCCTCCGCATCTATGGTTACAACAATATCGAGATTCCGTCCTCCATCAATAGCGCGCTCTCTGTGAAGGGCGAGCCCGACAAGAGCCATAAGCTACAAAATATTGTAGGCGAGCAGCTTGTGGGCGCTGGTTTCAACGAAATCTTGAACAACTCGCTGCAGAAGGCTGCCTACTACGACGACCTTCAGAGCTATAAGGCCGAGAATTGTGTGCGCTTGCTCAATCCGCTCTCACAGGACCTTAGCGTGCTGCGTCAGACCTTGCTCTTTGGTGGTCTTGAGAGCATCAACCGCAATGTGAACCGTCGTCGTGCCGACCTTCAGTTCTTTGAGTTTGGCAACTGCTACTATTTCCACGCAGAGAAGAAGTGTGCAGACATCATTCCTGGCGTCAGCTCAAGCCGCGACCCCGAAGTGATCAAGCATGTACTCGATGCCTACAGCGAGGACTATCACCTCGGCCTTTGGGTGACAGGTAAACGCGTTAGTGGCTCGTGGGCACATGCCGACGAGGACCAGACGTTCTATGCATTGAAGGCTCAAGTCATCAACATCCTCAACCGTATGGGCGTTCCTTTCGGAGCGTTAGTATTCAAGGAGGGTAGCAATGACATCTTCTCCAAGAGCATCCTCATCGAGAATCGTGGCGGCAAGACTATTGCACAGCTCGGCATCGTAGCCAAGCGTCTGCAAGTCGCCTTCGACATTCCAACAGAGGTCTATTTCGCTGACATCGCTTGGCAGCAAGTCATGCGACTGATTCGCAAAGAGAAGGTGACCTACACCGAGCTGCCTAAGTTCCCCGCCGTCAGTCGTGACCTCGCCCTACTGGTCGACAAGAATGTGGAGTTCGCCCAGATTGAGGCTATCGCCTATCAGAGTGAGCGCAAGCTGCTGAAGGAAGTACGCCTCTTTGATGTCTACGAAGGCAAGAACCTGCCTGCAGGCAAGAAGTCCTACGCCGTCAACTTCCGTCTGCAAGACGAGACGAAGACGCTCAACGACAAGGCCATCGACGCCATCATGCAGAAGCTGATCAATAATATCAAGAAACAACTCGGAGCAGAATTGCGCTAAGGCCTCACCCCCGTCCCCTCTCCAAGGGGCGAGGGGAGTATATACTTACAAGATTCATTCAAAAATTAATAATAACCCTTTATAAAAAAGACCTCTATCCTCGAAAGTAATTACTCCCCTCTCCACTCGGAGAAGGGTTGGGGGTGAGGCTGTTTAACTATTATGGGAAGAGCATTTGAATATCGCAAGGCCGCCAAGCTGAAGCGCTGGGGCCACATGGCAAAGACTTTCACCAAGTTAGGTAAGCAGATTGCTATCGCTGTCAAGGCAGGCGGTCCCGATCCCGACATGAACCCAACGCTGCGTGGTATCATCGCCACCTGTAAGCGTGAGAACATGCCGAAGGACAACATCGACCGCGCCATCAAGAACGCTATGGGTAAGGACCAGAGCGACTACAAAGGCATGACCTACGAGGGCTATGGACCTCACGGCATCGCTGTCTTTGTGGACACGCTGACGGACAACCCCACACGTACTGTTGCAGACGTACGCAGCGTCTTCAATAAGTTCGGAGGCAACCTCGGAACGATGGGCTCGCTCGCTTTCCTCTTCGACCACAAGTGCGTGTTTACGTTCAAGAAAAAAGAAGGCATCGATATGGATGAACTCATCCTTGACCTCATCGACTACGGAGTAGAGGACGAATACGATGAGGACGAGGAAGAAGGCACGCTCACCATCTATGGCGACCCCAAGAGCTACGGCGCTATCCAGAAGCATCTGGAAGAGCAGGGTTTCGAGGAAGTCGGTGGTGAATTCACCTACATCCCCAACGACCTGAAGGATGTGACGCCCGAGCAGCGTGAGAGCCTCAACAAGATGGTTGAGCGCCTCGAGGAGTTTGATGACGTTCAGACCGTCTACACCAACATGAAACCTGAGGAGTAAAGAGCGCCGTCCCGAAGGCTAAGTCTCTTTCCGTCCTTCAACCATTTATCTGAGTTGTTATGGGATACATTGAAGACAGCTTGATGAAGGATGAGCGTGTCGAGTTTGAGGCACAACTTCATCCTATAGTCTACTGGGCACCTATCGCCATTGCCCTGCTTGGATTCGCGTGCTTGTTCCTGCCTTTTGATCGTGTTGACAACCCTTGGCTGCAGGATCATGCATGGCTCGTTCGCGTCTTGCTGATGCTTGTGCTCTTGGTGACAGCGGTCATCCGCACGATTGAAGTCCATGGCGGCAAGCGTTACGTGGTCACCAATCGTCGACTCATCTTCAAGCGGGGCATCATCCGTCGTCGCAGTCACGAACTGGTGCTGCGCAGAGTCGAAGGCGTACAAGTCGATCAGACCATCATGGGCCGTCTCCTCGGCTATGGTTCTGTTTCTGTGACGACAGGTGAAGTCACCAACACCTACGACTACATCCGTCAGCCCATGCGTTTCAGCGCCATGATCAACCAGATGATTGACAGCATGAACGCGCATTAACTCTTCAGAGACACTTGTGCTTCGCTCAAATAAGAAAAGCGCCTCCATTACGGGGCGCTTTTTCATTGGCCTGCAATCACGCGTATATACGCAGGGCTGTTATCGAATATACGTGAAGGCTTACGCGTATATACGTAAAGGCTTACGCGTATATATGTAAAGGCTTACGCGTATATACGTAAAGGCTTGTACCAATAATGATACTTCCACAGGTCTCTATTCGATTGGATGTAGTCGACTATTCGACTTTGCTTTGTCGACTATTCAACTTCGCTTTGTCAACTATTCAACTTTGCTTTGTCGACTAATCGGCTTTAACCTGCCGACGATTCAGAACAGCTTTGGGCAACGATGAGTTGCTTCGCAAGGGCTGCAACAATGAGTTCGAGGCCCTGGCGATCGGTGTCGTCGAAGGCAGCGAGTTGGTCGCTGTCGATGTCGAGAACGCCCATGACATGGGCATCTGATGGATGGAGGATAGGTACGACAATCTCTGAGCGAGAGGCTGAACTGCAGGCGATGTGCCCTGGGAATTGGTCGACATCAGGGACAACGAGCGTCTGAGCTTCAGACCACGCCGTACCACAGACGCCACGCCCTCGACGTATACGCGTACAAGCAACAGGACCTTGGAAAGGACCAAGATGAAGCCATTCAGGTTCGGCAACCATATAGAAGCCTACCCAGAAATAATTAAAGGCTTCATGGAGGGCTGCGGATGTATTGGCCAAGAGGCTGACGGTGTCGGTCTCGCCATCAATGAGCAAGCGGTAGTCCTCGAGGAAGGCAGCATAGCGCTCGCCCTTGCTCATCGCGGGGTATGTGAAAGACTGTTCCATGAGGAGTCTTACATTTATAATTAAAGGTGAAAGAATGAAAAGTGATTAATTACAAGTTACCTTCAAGAGTTAAGATTCACGTCTTATAAGATTATCTTATTTTTCACTTTTCATTCTTTCACTTTTCATTATCATTCATTTCTTCTCGGGTACGAGGTAGCGGTCGCCAGTCTTCTCGACGATGACTTTGCGATAGCGTTCGGGGTAGCCAACACGGGTCAAGGGCACATGGTCGCCGCCAGCTGTGCGCTTGTACTGCCCGTTCTCTTCGGGCTTGATAGCCATATCGTTGTATTTGACAATCAGTCGCTCGAAGAGTTGGCGCCAACGGTCCATCATCATGCTGGCCGCACGACAGCTATAGCCTGTGAGATGACTGATAGCCTCAGCCTCATTCTTGGCCTGTGCCTCGGCGTCAATCTTGGCTTGCATGTCCTCGAGTTCGCGGTCGAGTTGATCACGCACTTGTTTCACATCAGGGAAGAGCTGGCTGTAGCGCGGATAGACGAAGTTGGAAAGGGCGTTGCACACCCAGTAGGCACTCTTCAGCGAGAAGGTGAAGGGGTCTGCCGTTCGCTCGGCGTAAGGCTCGGGGCAGACAGTTGAGCAGCAGTAGACAGGCGTGTAGGCAACCATGTTGGCGTCATCGCAGCCCACCCAGAGCACACCACCGATGTGATTGGGAAGCCATGAACGGAGCTGAGCCAGATAGGTGACAGCCGTCTGTTGCGTAGAGATGGGGCGCTCATTGAAGTACTTCTTACCATCCACTTCAAAGTAGAGTGGAGTAGGGCGATAGGGCGCTTCGTAAGGGCCGGCACCGACGTCAACAGTCATCTCCATTGGCGTTCCCTCGAAGTGGTCGCGCATAGCTTGCTTGACCTCGTTCAGGGTGACGGGATGGTCGGGACGGATGCACCAAGGCATCTCCTCCGTGTTTGCTTCAATACCTTGAACGTAAGGCAAGTACTTATCCATGCCTGCAGCTACGCGATTGAAGAATGTCCACACTCGAGCCTCGCAGATGCGGCGTGCACCGAAGTCGTTGGGCGCATAAGCATCGCGGAACGAGAAGTCTTTGTCCTTGCCAGAGAAATAACCTTTCTCGCGAGCGAAAGAGATGACATCCTTGGAGTAGAGGCAGTTCTGACGATCCTTTAGTGGGAACGTAGTGATGCGCGCTTGATTGGCATGGCCTGTGACACAATCATCGGGCAACCGACGGGCCACCCAAACGGCGCCTTTGCGTCCAGGACCCTTCCCAATCATCTCGAGCACCCATACCTCGTTGGGGTCGGCAATGGTGATGCTCTCGCCTTCAGAACGATAGCCGTAGGTCTCGACAAGTTTCGTCCAGACGTCAATGGCCTCACGAGCGGTCTTTGCACGTTGCAGAGTGACGTACATGAGTGAGCCGTAGTCGAGTAGACCCGTAGAATCAGCCAACTCCTCGCGACCGCCGAAGGTCGTCTCCATGATGGAGAGTTGGTGCTCATTGATCTGACCGATGACGTTGTAGGTGTATTCTGCCTCGGGTATTTCGCCGAGGTAGTTGTTGGTCTCGTAGTCGTAGAGCGCGCGCATCTCACCTTTGGCATGGTGACCGGCGGGGTAGAAATGAAGATAGCCATAGGAGCCGTAGTCGTCGGCTGAATATGTAATCATGACAGAGCCGTCGGCCGAAGCCTTCTTGCCGACAATCAGGTTTGTGCAGGCCCAACCTTCGAGGCTGAAGGCAGAAACTGCGAGCGCAAAAAGAATCTTTTTCATCTGTTTCTACACATTATTTATAAATATTGGCGCAAAGATAATGCTTTTTGTTGTACCTTTGCGCAGAAAACATCAAGAAAAATGCACTTACTGCTGAAAATATTCATTCTGTTCACTGTGTTCGCCTGCCAGAACTTGCTGGTCTGCGCACAGGATCGTTCTTTCTGCCAGATGCCTATCCCCGACTCTGTGATGGCTCGGATGCAAGGTGTCTCGTTGCCTGTGGCAGAAGCTGCACGTCATGGGATTCGTCAGGAAGACTTGCGCTATCTACGCCTATTACACTATGATTATGAAGGCCACGTACGCGAGGGCGAGATTGTCTGTAACGCAGCTATTGCTGATGACTTACTTGACATCTTCAAGCAATTGTTTGAAGCCAAATACCCGATAGCCAGTATTCGGCTGATTGACGAATTCGGGGCTGATGACGAGCGTTCGATGCGGGCGAATAATACATCGTGTTTCTGCTTCAGAGCAGTAGCCGGCACGAAGAAACTCTCTAAACATGCCCGTGGATTAGCCATCGATTTGAACCCACTACAGAACCCCTGCGTCAAGACACGTAATGGTCGCACCATTGTTCAACCCTCTACGGCCACTCGTTTTACCAATCGTTCTCGAAAGTTCGCTCATAAGATTGACCGCAATGACTTGGCTTATCGTCTTTTCCGCGAGCATGGCTTCACGTGGGGTGGTTCGTGGCAATCGCTGAAAGATTACCAACATTTTGAGCGGTAAGTCGGTATGAGATAGTTGCTGGTAATCTGTAAAGATCCCGCAGAGTTTGATGTCAGGTGTAGGCTGAAAAGGAAAGAGAGCTCCACCGATGGCAGAACTCTCTTTCGAAATAATCTTATGATTAGCGACGTGATTCCGTTGGGATTCGAACCCAAGACCCACAGCTTAGAAGGCTGTTGCTCTATCCAGCTGAGCTACGGAACCATCTCTCAAGCACTGTTGAAACAACTCTCAAGCGCTTTTGCGGGCGCAAAGGTAGTAAAAAGTTTGAAGATTAGCGCGTAAAGCCCAAACTTTTTGCTGTTTTACGTATAAATTATGGCCATTTTCACATGATAAGATGCAAAAATGGCCATATTTAATTGTACTTAATGCCTAAGTTTTAAAAGATTTTGGCATTCATTTATATGTTCTTGAACGAGTATAGCAGCTATGCCTGATGTTGCGGGCGTAGGAGGTCGTTGACGGTCTTGACAGGATTGAAGGTCTCGAGCGGCACTTGGACGAAAATGGTGTTCCAGTCGCTCATGGCTCCATTCCAAAGGCCAGGCAACTCGAGAGCCTTGAGCTCGCGGCCGCTCTTGCTCTTGAATGAGATGAAACCTGTGGCAGTATCAACATAGTGGGGGAGGTCGAAACGATTACCCTTATAGTCGCGGATGGCGCAGACCAGGTCGACGGGGTTGAAGTGGGTGCCACCTTGGAACATGGCCATATAAGCAGGATTGTGGGTGTCGATCTGTGAGCTCTCGAGAATCTGAGGACTTACGCTGCCATCGGGGTTAAAGGCGAGGAACGGACCGCCACCAGGTTCACCTACATTCTTGACCATTCCACATACGCGGATGGGGCGATTGAACTTGCGACGGAGTGTCTCGATGAGTTCATCGTGCGAAAGTTCGTTGATGCCAGGAATCTCGGTGCAGAGATCATTGCTCAGGAAGCGACGCATCTCGTCGAGTTCGGCGTTACCAACATTGCCTTCATCAAGACGATTCAAATAAGCAAAGGCTTGGCGTTGTGTGTTCACTAAGATACCAGCGATGACCTGCTTCCAAAGCGTGGTTGCAGGCTTCAGTTTGTCGGGAACGACATTGTCGATGTTCTTGATGAATACGACGTCTGAGGGCAAGTCGGAGAGGTTCTGAATAAGTGCTCCATGACCGCCTGGACGGAAAAGTAAGCGCCCATCGTCGGTGCGGAAGGGTTCGCCTTCGAGGGTCGAAGCCACAGTATCGGTGGATGGCTTCTGCTCGCTGAACGATACCGTGTAGCGTATGCCAAATTTCTCCTCGTAGGCAGGTAGTACTCGTGCAACCAATTGCTCGAAGAGTTCACGGTGCTCGGTCGAAACCGTGAAGTGAACATCGGCACGACCATCGCTAGTGGCATAAAGTGCAGCTTCGACGAGGTGCTCCTCGAGAGGCGTGCGTGCGACGTCGGGGTAAGCATGGAACTGAAGCAAGCCCTTGGGCAACTGACCATAGTTGAGTCCTTCCTCGTCAAGCATTGCGCTCACGACATCTTTGTAGCGTTGTTCGTCAATAAGATCGTCTACGCCCTTACCATAAAGCACCTGACAAGCATCGTCAAGGGCAGGGAAGAAGGCGAAATCGTGGATGTGGTCGAAATACGTGCGCTCGAAGTCCGTAGCAGGTGCATCATGGTCGCCATCGCGGAACTCGAACATGTTCTTGAACATACGCGAAGCAGCTCCGCTGGCAGGAACGAACTTGGTGATGTGATGTCCTTCGGTCTTATAGGCATTCCAAGCCTCGATATAGGCTTGACATTCAGCATCGGAGGGTGCTACGATACCATTACCGATGGCAGCTGCTGCGCGTAGGCGAAGGAAGGGAAAACCTGTGCGCAATTGCTCCAGCTGTGTCTGAATCTGCTGCTCGCTGATGCCTTTCTCGGCGAGTTGTCTTTTGTCGTCTGCTGATAACATAAAAAGAGGGTGTTAAGAGGGTGGAATATGTTATTTAGTTTCAAAATCGTGTCCAAAAGTAGTAAAAAACATTGAATAAAGCACAAAGATTCGAAGAAAATCGCTATCTTCGCACTGTTTTCTTATGACTAAAGACAAAAATGACAGATAAGAACCGACTTACTGATGCTGAAATCCATCAGTTGGAAGAACTACGCACGGAGTTGCAACAATTGTTGGGTTCGGAATTCTTAGAGACTGATTATCGTCGCGTGAGCGAATTGCTTACAGCGGCTTTGGACACTCCGGCAATGGCTCGCGACGTGTTTGGGTTGCATCCAATGGTTACTGATGCGATGACCGCACAAATCATTGCCACGGAGATTAGTCTCTCGCGTGCTGCCATTCTGGGAGTTATGCTGAATCGTCTGGTCGTTTCGGGGCAACTTACGATTGAAGCCATCGACGAAGAGTTTGGTCATGATGTGGCTACAATCATACATGGGCTGGCACGCATCAATGAGCTTTACGAGAAGAATCCCATCATCGAAAGTGAGAACTTCCGTCAGTTGCTCATCTCGTTTGCCGAGGATATGCGAGTCATCTTGATCGTCATTGCCTCGCGCGTGTGCGTCATGCGTAATATAAAGGATGCAGAGGATGACGATGCACGTCGGCGTGTGGCCTCGGAAGCAGCCTACCTCTATGCTCCACTTGCCCACAAACTGGGCTTATATAAGCTCAAGAGCGAATTGGAAGATCTCTCGCTGAAATACCTTGAGCGCGATGCCTACTATCATATCAAGGAGAAGCTGAATGCGACGAAGAAGAGCCGTGACGCTTACATCAAGCGTTTCATCGGTCCTGTCGAAGAACGTCTCACGGCGGCGGGGCTGAAGTTCCACATGAAAGGGCGCACGAAGAGCATTCACAGCATCTGGCAGAAAATGAAACGTCAGAAGTGTCCGTTCGAAGGTGTCTATGATTTGTTTGCCATCCGAGTCATCCTCGACTCGCCTTTGGAGCGTGAGAAACAAGACTGTTGGCAAGTGTTCTCCATCATCACCGATATGTATCAGCCTAATCCCAAGCGCATGCGTGACTGGCTGTCGATCCCGAAATCGAATGGTTATGAGAGCCTTCACATCACGGTACTGGGGCCTGAACAGAAATGGGTGGAAGTGCAGATACGCACGGAACGCATGGACGAAATTGCTGAGAAAGGCTTGGCAGCCCATTGGCGCTACAAGGGCGTTAAAGGCAGCAAAGGTGCTATTGAAGATTGGCTGCAGAACATCAGGGGCGCACTCGAAGCAGGCGATGACATGATGTTGATGGACCAGTTCAAGATGGACTTGAAGGATGAGGAAGTGTTTGTGTTTACGCCTAAGGGCGATCTTTTCAAACTGCCTCAAGGAGCTACGGTCCTTGACTTTGCTTACGCCATTCACACAAAGGTCGGCAACAAATGTACGGGAGGCCGAATAGGCGGCAAGATGGTGACGTTGCGGCATGTGTTGCAGAGCGGTGAGCAAGTCGAGATCATGACTCATGCCAATCAAGTGCCGAAGCAAGACTGGCTGAAGGTAGCCCAGACGAGCCGCGCGCGTTCGAAGATACGCCAAGCCCTTAAGGAGATGGCCGCTACACAGGCAGCCTATGCTAAAGAGGAATTGGAACGCAAATTCAAGAATCGCAAGATTGACATTGACGAGCCTACGCTCATGCACACCATGACTCGCTTGGGTTATCGGGTCGTCACCGAGTTCTACAAAGCATTGAGCGAGGGCGAACTCGATCTCAATCAAGTGATGGATGCCTACCTGAGCCAGCAGCGACACGATCGCGGCGAAGTGACTGTACAGCAGACGAGTGCTGAAGCCTATACCATCAGAGAAAATCCTGCAGTTTCGGGCAAGACAGACGTTTTGGTGATTGACAATAACATGCAGGGCATCGACTACACACTTGCTCGCTGCTGTCATCCTGTCTATGGCGACGAAGTCTTCGGATTCCTCACGGCAGGAGGCGGCATCAAAGTGCATCGCCGTGACTGTCCCAATGCACCTGCGCTTAGACAACGATATGGTTACCGGATCATCGATGCGCGTTGGGCCGGCAAGGGCAACAGCCAGTATGGTATCACTTTGCGTATCGTAGGTAATGACGATCTTGGCATTGTCAACAACATCACGAGTATAATCTCTAAAGACGAGAAGATTCTCTTGCGAAGCATCTCTATCGATTCACATGACGGCCTTTTCAGTGGTACGCTCACCATCATGCTCGACGACACGACACGCCTGAAACAACTCATTCAGAAGCTCACCAACGTGAAAGGCGTGAAGGTCGTAGAACGCCTATGAACCTTAAAACTGCGTTAAAAGGTATTAAGGAATTTCCGTGACTCAGAAAATTCTCTTACTTTTGTCGGCGTAAATCATATCTCATGAACACGATTCAACTCCATAAGCATCTTTGTATGGCTGTCATTGCTCTGATGGCCAGCACATTCCATATTGAAGCACAAGAAATATCGGTCGGCAGCTATCGTTTCCGTGATGGTGGCGAGTATAGTGGCGAACTTTTCCGTGGTAAACCTTGGGGAAAAGGTAAGACAACCTATAAGAATGGCGATTACTACGAAGGCGAGTACGAGAAAGGCAAGCGTCATGGATATGGCGTCTATACGTTTACTGACGGCGAACGCTATGAAGGTGAGTGGTACCAAGACCAACAGCATGGTCAAGGAACATTCTATTTCAAGAACAACAATAAGTACGAGGGCCTCTGGTTCCGTGATTATCAGCAAGGTAAAGGCACAATGTACTACTACAATGGCGATCGCTATGAAGGCGATTGGCTCGAGGACAAGCGTGTTGGTGCAGGCACATACACCTATTCGGGTGGCGACTACTATCGAGGCGATTGGAAAGCTGATCTCAAAGATGGGCAAGGCACCTTCGTTTGGGCCAATGGTGCTCAGTATACGGGCTCGTGGAAGGCAGGTAAGATGAATGGCCAAGGTACTTACCATTACGCCAATGGTGACGTCTATAAAGGGACTTTCGTCAATGACTCCCTCGAAGGGAAAGGCATCTACACATTCAACAACGGCGATCGTTATGAAGGGTCCTACCACATGAGCCAACGTGATGGCGAAGGCATTTTCACCTATGCTAACGGCAATAAATACGTCGGTCAGTTCCGTGGCGGATTGAAGCATGGAACAGGCTTCTTCACTTCGGTGGATGGAACCAATTATACCGGTCAGTGGCGTAACGATAAGAAAGAAGGCCGCGGCAAGTACACCTGGAGCAATGGCGACGTCTACGATGGCGAATGGAAGGATGGTATGATGGACGGCGAAGGTATTCTCCGCCAAAAGGACGGAACAAAGTTCCGTGGCACCTTCCGCCAAGGAGAGAAGAATGGCAAGTGTGTCATGGAGACTCCTGATGGCATTCGATTCGAAGGCAGTTTCAAGAACAATGTCCGCGATGGCGATTTCATCGAAAAGGATCGTAATGGAAACGTCGTTCGGCGGGGTCACTATACCAATGGAGTGCTCGATAAGTAGGCACTGCAATTAGATTCGGATTGACCTATTCGACAAAATATCTGTTCGCAAAAGCCTCTTTTCGGGGGCTTTTGTTGATTTTGTTTGTCATAAATTTCCTTAAATCAAAGTTTTTCTGTATCTTTGCGGCCGAAATTATAACGACAGTCGTTCTATGATTATAGATTCAATAGAGGTTTTGGACCGCTATGAGGGGTTGAATCCCCTCTTCAAACTGGTGGTTGATTTCATTCGAAAGACCGACCTCACGACTCTTCCCACTGGGAAGACTGTCATTCAGGGTGACAATCTTTACGTAAACGTAATGGATGCTCCTATCAAAGGCCGTGACGAGGCCCGTTTTGAGACTCATCGCGACATGATAGACATCCAGGTCCCATTCGATGCTCCTGAGGAACATGGATGGGCACCAGTCGCAACGCTCCCTCAGGCTCGTTACGACGAATCCAACGATATGACATTGCATGATCCCGAACCAGGCGTGAGCAACGAAGCGCTTGCTTCGACCTATTTTACGCTCAAGCCTGGGCAGTTCGCCATCTATTTCCCCACCGATGGCCATGCTCCCGCTATCACTACGACTGGCTTGCGTAAGGCTATCTTCAAGGTGAAGGTAATGTAAGTTCTTCCAAGGAAACTATAGAATAAAAAATATATGGCAGAGAAAAAAGTTACAAAGAAATCGACTGCTAAGAAAGTTGAAAAGAAGGCATCGAGCAAGACCGCTTCGAAGAAGGCGACTAAAGCTGTTGCTTCTAAGGCTGCCGATAAGAAGGACGTCCAAACTTCTGAATCAAAGTTGAAACTCGTTAGAAACGACGAATGGTTGCAACCTTTTGCTCCTGCAATTGAAGGTCGCCACCAACACGTCCTCGACAAGTTGAACGAACTGACTCAGGGTGGTAAGCAGAAACTCACAGACTTCGCTACAGGTTATCTTTACTATGGCCTGCATCGCGAGGACAAGAAATGGATCCTGCGTGAATGGGCGCCCAATGCGACCGAAATCTATCTGGTCGGTGATTTCAACAATTGGCAGGAGGAAAAAGCCTATGCGATGAAGCGTCTCCCAAAGACAGCCGGCGACTGGGAAATCAAACTCCCGCTAAAGGCGCTCAAGCATGGTCAGCTCTTCAAACTCTCAGTCCACTGGGAGGGCGGTCAAGGAGAACGTATTCCTGCATGGATCAATCGCGTCGTTCAAGATGATCAGACGAAGATCTTTTCGGCTCAGGTTTGGATGCCTGAGGAGGAATATGAGTGGAAAGTCACTAAATTCAAACCCGAGAAGTCTCCTTTGCTCATCTACGAATGCCATATTGGAATGGCTCAGGATGCTGAGAAAGTCGGTACTTACAATGAGTTCCGCGAGAATGTCTTGCCACGCATTGTTGCCGATGGCTACAACTGCATTCAAATCATGGCCATCCAGGAGCATCCTTATTATGGAAGCTTCGGCTATCACGTTTCCAACTTCTTCGCTGCTTCGTCGCGCTTTGGCACCCCCGAGGAACTGAAGGCTCTTAT
>CADCOX010000156.1 GCA_902803195.1 uncultured Bacteroidales bacterium | reverse complement strand
CGTCCATTTCCTACATCAAACCACAACTGTGAATGGCCACCTATGCCCGTGCCAAGGGTTGTATATCGTCCATTTCCTACATCAAACCACAACCTGCTGCTGCTGCTTGACTTCTCCTTTCGGTTGTATATCGTCCATTTCCTACATCAAACCACAACCCCATGGTCACCGTGGAAACGTCAGGTGGTGTTGTATATCGTCCATTTCCTACATCAAACCACAACTGTCCAGCACTTAGTCCGTCACCTACTGATGTTGTATATCGTCCATTTCCTACATCAAACCACAACTTATGAAAATCCTCCCATTTATGCGGGTCAGTTGTATATCGTCCATTTCCTACATCAAACCACAACGTGAGCATTTCTATTATCTATTAATCAGCTATTTACATTCAGCATATCACTCAAGAAGTGGTTGACAAGGTTGATTTCTTGTGCAAAGGTATCAAAAAAATTCGAGTTGCAAAGGTTCAGAGGGCGTATTTTCCTTTTTTTCTTTCCCCCAGAAGTTGATGATGTCGCCATATTGCCTGTCCGTCACGGAGAGGATGCTGACCATGCCTGTCTCAGGAAGGAAGGATTTCAGACGCTTGACGTGTACCTTTTGGCTCTCATAGGAAGCACAATGGCGGATGTAGACGGAATATTGAAGCATTACGAAACCGTCCTTCATAAGATTCTTGCGGAAAAGTGCTGCCACCTTCCTTTCCTTCTTGGTTACTACCGGTAAGTCAAAGAACACAAAGAGCCACATGATATGGTAAGCATTCAGACGGATTTCGCTCATGGCAGAACAGGCAAAACCAATTTCTCTTGCTCACCTTTCAGGACTTTCAGCAGAGAGGCAGTCGTCATGGACAATGCCACTTCGAGCGGACGGGTCAGCTTGCCCATCTTCACATCAGCAAAAAGGACTCGCAACAGTTCTATCTTACTTTGTTTGTCCAACTCAGACGCCGCTCCATCAAAGTAGAAATGGTATACGATTTCGTCTACGAAGGGGCGGAAAGGCTCCATCACATCATCTGCCAACGGGTAGGCATTATATCGGTTCCGATGGAAGAGGCCAAAGGCAGGATATAATCCAGAACCAATCAAGGCCCTTGCGACGGCTGCTCTGAGAATGGAATAGCCATAGTTGAGCAGTTGGTTGGGGGGCTCGCCTTCGCGATCTCTGCGGAAATCTGCTCCCATCAACAACGGCCAATAGATGCGCGATGCCAACCCCTCGCGATTGTCCGAGTCGCCCGACTTGACATTCATGTAATAGGGCTTGAGCGCATCGGCATCCTTGTCCATCTTGCTGAGCAATGCCGCCTGATTGCGTATCTTACACTCAACGAGTTGCCGCCATAGCTGTTTCTTCATGGGTTGTGTGGCTTCCATCTGATACCGATAGCTCTCTTGCTGCGTAGTGTTGCCGTCGAGGTTCATCAACATCGACTTGGGCATCTGCTTGTTATCGCAGAAAACCACAGCGACATTATTGTCCACCAAGGCGTTCAGCAGCGGAACAGACAGCGTGACCTGCGCGTTCTCCACAACCACCACGCCGATGTCCTCTATCGGACGTGTCACCGCCTGCTCTGCGCCCTTGAGCTGAATGACAATCTGGTTATCTTTCAGGCTCAAATAGGCTGGCAATGTGAACATCAGTGTTTGCTTAATCATCTGAGGCGCTGTATTTCACCGAGGTCGTTGATGTCGAAATCGAAGCCTTGGATGAGGGCTTTGAATTTTGATAAGGAGATTCGCAGCATAGGGCGCAAGTTGCCATCGTAATCATAGGCGGCAGCTTCTGGCTTGAGTTCTTTGGCTTGACGAGCTTCCTGATGATGCACAACAGTCATTCGACCATTTGTCAAAGACATACCTGTAATTACGTACAACCTTTCTTTCATAGTTTGAGGCGTCCCATTCCATATCTCATCTGGGCTTTTATCGTATAATAATATCATTGCTCCAATCCTCAATTCGTATTTTAAGACATAGCCTTCGTTGCTGATAGCAGGAACGATATGAGAGGAATGCCTCTGTGCATAATATTTTGCAGCATCTATTACTTTAATTTCCTTAAAAGCTCTTGCTAAATTGCCTTTCTTGTCTTTTCCCTCATAGATTGCCAGCAAATAGTTGCTATCATTCCAAACTAAGTATTGCTGCTTATAGTCATGTCTTGACAGATCTCTATGGGCTTTGATTGTGAGTGGCGTTGTTTGCTTGACAAATATGCGGACTTTCTTGATTTCTATACCTTTCTCTTTATTCATCCATATTTTAGCGGCGATAGCTCCTTTCAGTCCTCGGTGCTCCTGTATAGCTTCTTGCACTTTCCTGCGAACTACGTCATCAACTATATTATCTACATCTTTTTCTGTAATCTTAGTTAATTCCTTTCGGCCAACATATTTTAGTTCTCCTTGATGCATAATGGCTCCGTAGAATGTATCTTGGTGCAAGATGCCGCGCGCAGTATCACCTTGTGCATAACGGATTATTCCTTTGTTGTTTCTAACGACTGTCCCATCACTTTTCCTTATCTTTTTCTTCGCCCGTTTCTGCATCCTGTCCTCCGTATAATGAGCCACGAGCAGTTCGTCCTGAATCTTGCTGATGTCCTCGGCGAACGTGGGCCATGGAGGCGTGAAATGCCCCTTCGACTTGCCGTACCATTCGTGGTTCTCCTCGTCGTGGTAGTATTGGGCCAGTTTGGCGTATTCGTCTGGGCCGATGCAGGCGATGGTGATGGCGTCGATGCAGTGGTGCACGTGGTTGACGCGCTCCTTCTTCTCGTATTCATTCTGTATGCCCCATATCTTGCGGAAGTCGGAGGTGGCTATACCTTTAACGATATAAACGTGGCGGAACACCGACTTGAGGAACAGGCGGGCATAGCGCGAGATGACGCTGATGTCGGTGCCCTGACGGCGCGAGAAGCCTTCTGGCACCTCAGTCATCGTGAAGCGTTGGTACTTGCCACGCCAGTAATCGCGTTCGAGCGAGAGCAGATGGCGACGGCGTATCTTCTTGTCCTTCTCTTCCTTCGTGGCGGCAAACACACCTTTGGTCTTGCGAATCTGGCGGTCAAGATCCTCATAGCGCTCCTTCCATTCTTCGATGCGCTGCAAGATGGTTTCGTGCTCGGCGAGTTCAGTGGGAAGATGGGTCTTTTTCACCTCGCGATTGTAGGAACTGCTGCACAGCGTCAGGTTCATCTTCGTGCTGTCACCGCCAGCGCTGCGAGGGATGGTGTGCTCGATGTCGTACTTGGGGTGTGCGCCAAGGAAATCCGAGAGGCTGATTTCCTCGCCCGTATAGAGGCATTTGTGGTGCTGCTCCTCCCATAACTGGTATTTGAGGATGTCGCGGTCGGAAACCTCTACGATCGGTTTGCCAGTAGCTTCTTGGAACAGCTTCTCAATCTCCTTCTTGCAGCGCTCGCGCTCTTTCTCGTTCTGACGCTGCCACTGCTGGATAGCCCATCGGCGGTTGGCATCGTTCAAGTCGCGCGAGAACTCGATGTGGATGGTGGTTTCCTCGTCGATATAGCCCTTCTGAAGCAGCAGGTTCACCACCTTGCGGAGGCGGAACAATGAATGCATGGCCATCGGGTTGCGCACGCTGCTGATGCGTGGCGAGCCCAACTGATAGATGCCCTCGTCGTTAGGTTTTACGCGGGGATAGAGGTCTATCATGGAGGGGTGATAGAGTTTGTCGAGCGGCTCCTCGTCCACCTGATAACGCTCTTTCAGGAAATCCTTCACACATCGCTCCTGCGTGCGGGTGTCGGAAGTCTGCTGCACAGAGAGCAGCACTTTGATGATCTCCTCGATGGCCGCTTCGCGCACCTGGGGAACACCCCACACATGTGAGGGCAGTACCTCTTTCAGATTGCCGAGGAACACGGCATGGGAGTAAATGAGGCCGTAGTCGCGCATGTAAGGCAGAATCTTGCGGATGGCCTTGAGGCTCAGCGAGGCATAATCCTGCGGCAGGGATATCTTGCTGAAGCGCGTGGCTTCGTCGTCAGTGAGTTGCAGGCGGTTCTTGGCAAACTCCTTCAACTTGTCCTCGTCGTCGAAGAAGAAGAGTGCGTGCCAGACGTCGTTCAATATCTCAAAACGGCTCTTGCCGGCGCCCAAGGTATAGGTCTCGCAAATAGCATCCAGCCACTGATGCCCGAAGATGTCTTCCAGCTGGGCACTCACGATGGAGCCGGACACGGAGGTGTCCATCGGATAGTTGAAGCGGTAGGGCTTCTGAACCTTGTCCTTGTAGAAACAGTAACTGTTCTTGGGGGCCAGTTTCTTGGCTATGTCCTCGAAGTTGAATGAGCGTTTCGACTTGCGCTTGAACAGCGGAATGAGACAATCTATTTCCTGATGTGTCAGCGGACGCAGTTCTGCGTCGGATGGCATCTGTATCTTTATATTGTTCAGGAACGCATACATGCGGAAGTCTTCATACAACGGGTGGGACACAGGACAGCGCGGCTTGCCCTTCTCGAACGTGCACGTGCCCACCAATCCCTTCTGCGACTTCAGAGGACGCTGGGCGAAGATGGCGCCCTCGAGCTTCTTAACCAGAGTCGAATCTAAACCTTGCTTCTCGCAGATGGCGTGGAACTCCTTCAGATAGTGCTCCTTGCGCGCCGTGTAGTGCTTGCGTATCTTCTCACCGCGTTCGTACAGACGATAGAAATATTCGCCAAGATAGGTGCAGCCGGCTTGTTCGATCTCTTGCGTCAGGTCGCTGATGCCCTTGTTCACATCGCCCTCCGACGCCTTCGTGTTTTCCTTGCGATTGCTCAAGAAGCCGCGGCGCTGGTTCAAGTGGTACAACGCACGACCGAGGATATAGCGCTGACTGACTATTGAGAGGTCGAGTTTCTGCGTCAGACACAGATAGCGGAAATGATAGGGATTGACGCCCGTCTTGTCCTCCGTAAGCAACCAGTCCATGAAGCCGTCATCCTGAGGATAAACCTTCTTCAGCCGCCACTCGCGCAAGCTCTCTTTCGCAAGAGGCGGGCACAGATGGTTGTCTGCAAGAAGGGTCAAGAGACGAATCTTGCGCACCTTGCGACGCCAATAGTGACGACGTACTGACCGATGCTCCGTGCGTTCGGCTGCACGGGAGGATTCGATGTTCTTTTCTATCTTCACGCCTTCCGTGAAGATATTGGTTCCCTTGTGAACGAGGCGATATTCATCACCTTCCTTGTCTACAATAGCCCATCCAAGGCTATTTGTACCTGTGTCTATACCTAAAATACGGTTCATAATATTAATTTGTCTTAAATTTGCGCGGTAAAGGTACTCATTTTAGTGGAACTACCAAAATAAATGCCTACTTTTGTGCCGTAAGATTCCTACATCTTACCACAATAAGGCCATTATGGCCGAAGGTTTTTACCTATACTCCCGCTTCGGTGGGAGTTTTTTTTGATGTGGACTCCTCAACAAGAACGACTTTTCACGCCCTGCACCAATAGATTAGGCTGGAAGGCATTCGGAAAGGGTCTGAAGGTATGGCAGAAGCATTCAATCGAATACGCATACCGTGGGAATAAAGGGGTTAAGGTTTATCAGCTGCAAAGATAAAGAAAAGTGCGGAATGGCAAGCAGAAATAGCGCATTTTTTCATGCTTCGATGCAAATTTCGGTGGCTTCTTAGGGGGAGGGGTGAAGGCTGATAGGCTCAGTTTGCGGCCTTTCATCGTCATGCCATCGACCTGGTAGTTGGCTTCAGCAGTGGTCTGATGCTTGCTTGAGTGCAGGACGACCTTTTTCTTCTAGGGAAGTACAGTACACCCAGCCTAAAAATGCAACATTGTTACATTGCAACATTGTTACATTAAGGATTTTCGATATCCCCAAATCGCGCCAAGTGAGAATAGATTACTAATTATATAATTATTAATAATAATATATATATTAATATCCCTCCCCTCCCGCGCACCCAAAAAAGCTTAATGTAACAATGTTGCAATGTAACAATGTTGCAAAATCTCCCCCACGTGCCCACAATCAGCAGCAAGCACACCCCTCGCACGACCTTGCCACCGCCCCGCTATAAAAGGCCGCTACCCCTCGCCTAATCAAGGGCTTTCGCATCAACCCTGCCACCCGTCCCCGCTATAACCGGCCGCCGCCCTCGCCCTAATCAGGGGCTATCGCGCAATCCCGCCCTTCTACCTCGCCCTAATTATCCGCGCCCCTTGCATCAATCCTGCCGCCCACTTTCGCCCTAATTATCCCCTCGCTCTCGCCCTAATTAGCCCTCTCTTGCCCTAATTATTCCCCCTCTCGCGCCCTAATTACCCCTCCCTCTCCCCCTCATCAGCCCTCCCTTCCGCTTTTACGATTTTTAACACGCTACAGCCCCTCATATTTGGTAGTGTCGAAAAGATGTTGTATCTTTGCACCATCATTCGAGAGGCCCCGCGCGACGAGTCGCAATGCGCAATGTGACGGGTCGCTGAGGACATCAAGAATGGTCGCGCGCGCTCAATCAACAAATTCAAGTTTCGGTTGTTATGAAGGAGTTCTTCGCAGAGCGAAGGGTCCTGTAGGGCCGAGCGCTTGAAGTATCAAGCAAGCGGAGCTTGCGAAAGTTAAATCCACAAATCAATCACCCAGACTCCGATGCCTTTAAAGGAGTCGAGACCTCACTGCGCAGCTCTCACCCAGATGAAACGGTAGCGAAAACGGCGGTTGGGGGCTGTGTCGCCAGTGGTGCTGACGGAGATGATGTCGAAGGGCGTGGCAGGATTGTCGGCCCATTTGAAGTCGAGCGTTACGGAAGAGGCGTTGAGGCAGAGGAGTTTACGGGAAATGGTATAGGCGAGGGTAGAGTCGGAGAGGAGGGTGGTGGCGACAGATGCCAGAGGCTGCCACGCAGAGGTGGAGGCATCGAACCGATAGAGGAGGCTACTCATGACAAGATAGTCGAAGCCCTGCCAGCCCGTGGAGGTGTTGAGGTCGGTGTCGAGATAGAGAATCATCCAATTGGCATCGGTGGCGGGTGTGAGTGCCTCAGCTGTTGTAGCGGTGAAGACGAGGTTCTTACGGGTTACACTGACTGTGGCCGTGATGATGTCGTTACGACCGGTGGTGTCGGTGTAATGAAGACCGCCATAGCCGTTATGGTCGCGGTGGAGGATGTCGCCGCGTGTGTCGCGGAAGGTGGCGGTTTGCTTGTAGCCGTGCGTGACAGGGGAGGAACGCACACCCTTGTAACGCCGTATGTTCTGTACCATCTGCATGTAGTAGTTGTCGGTATAGCCGCCTTTCATGGGTTGGATCGAGCGGTTGAACTCGGCATTGTATTGGTCGACGAAATAGAAGGGGTTCGGCCGACCGAGGAAAGAGGTTGGGCCGGGCGTGGTGGTGCTGCCGGGTGCGAAGCCCGAGACGTACTTGCCCGCCGTCCATTCATTCCAGTCGTTGATGTAGATGAAATCGGGGTCTACGCGCAGTGCCTCGTCCCAACGGTCCTGGAAATAGATACCATATCCTTCGGGGTGCGCCACGGAGTGTCCCAGCCAGGGCACGTAGGCCGAATCAGGCATGTCGTATTGGTTCAGCGAGGGTTCTTTCGTCTCGCGGCGCCAGCTCTTGCCCGTGATGCTGATGGGATGCTGTGCGGGTGTGACAGCCATCTGCTCGAGGCGTCCATTGTGGCGCGCGGCGAGTGAGGCTGGCGTCAAGGCTGCCACTCGTTCGTCGTTCATCTCGTAGCCGAACGACCAATTGTCCTCAGTCCCTACGTAGCGATGACCTCCCCATTCGTAGTAGCCCCACCACATATTGCGAAGAGTGAAGAAATTCAGCACCTCCTGCGGATACTTGCCCGCTTCGTAGCCCCCACCGTTGGCGTCATGGTCGGGTTCGGCGTTGTAGAGCAGCAGGGGTTTCCCGTCCCAAATAAACCAGAAGTCCTTCGCGCGTTCCTCTTTATATATACGCTCGTAGAGTTGCGTGACGACGCTGACGACATTTCCGTTGAAAGCCCAGAAGCAGAACTGCGGCACTTGGTTACCGAGGTCGTACATCGCTTGCATCTCCTCGAACAGCACCTTCCACTCGTCCCAGTACAGGACTGCATTCGTCACGTCGAGAATCAGCACGTCTACGCCAGCATCGGCTAGCATAGACAGATCACGGCGTATGAGCCAGCGGTCCTGGCTGAGGAAGTAGCCCGCCTCGGGCTCGCCCCAGTGGAGGCTCCATTCCTTCCACGCGGGGTGGTAGGCATCGAGGCGAGCCTCAGGTGCTGCTGCCAGCGTGCGTGTGACGTCGCCTCCGTAGGGGGAGTGGAGATTGAACTTTCCCTCGTCGTGCCAGGTGATGTAAAAAATGCCGACTGTTCGTCTCTTGTCGGAGCGCAACGGTTCTTCGGCAGCTGTCGGGGTGGTGCGTCCGAGTGCGTCGGTGGCCACCCAGGTGTCGGGCTCGATATCGATGACTCGTGCGCTCGCGGTGAGCGCAGAGATGGCAATGAGGAGGGTCAGAATAGGCTTCATCGTTGTGTGGCTTTTAGAGTCGGAAAAGGTCTCGTCGTGCTGCAAAGTTAGTCCGTTTTTGTAGTATTACCAAAAAAACTTTCACTTTTCTCGGAAATTATTTGGTCGTGTCGCGAAAAAGCTCTACTTTTGCACCCGCAAAACTCAAAACAGCACACGAGGAGAGATGCTCGAGTGGCTGAAGAGGCACGCCTGGAAAGCGTGTAACCGGCAAAACTGGTTCCCGGGTTCGAATCCCGGTCTCT
>CADCOX010000155.1 GCA_902803195.1 uncultured Bacteroidales bacterium | reverse complement strand
TTAGGAAAGATTTGAATGCTGTCTTTGACGAGTTCTTCCTCTGGGGCTGTTGCATCGGATACGAAACTACAGAGTCCCTTGTCAGTCGCAAACATAACTTGTCCGTTTGAGGGATGGATGACGATGTCGAAGATATCGTCGGAAGGAATGGGTGAGTTCTCTGTCGTGAAATGATAAATTTCTTCTTGACAGTCGGCGCTAATAAAGAAGATTCCATTCTCCTGCGTACCAAACCATTTGCGTCCGCCACCATCAATAGCAATAGCGGTAATAGGTATTCCATTGAGGAGATAGTCTGCCAGACCACTACCATCGTTGCGCGAGACCTTCACTTGTTCGAAGGTGAAGTTGGTATTGCGGAAGGTCGAAGGATCAGAAATAAGGAAAGGACCGAGATTCGTACCTACCCACATGCTACCATCTATGTCCTCAGCCGCACAGAAGAATCCATCGGGCGAATAGCTGGTGCCGTCTTGATTGATGAGGGTACCGCGCAGCTGCCGGTGGTCGTCAGCGCTGTTGTCGATGGTATTCTTGTAGTCGAGCATGAAGATACCGCGTGCGTCCATTCGGCGGCTGGTCATCCAAGCCCATCCACGACTATCGAAGTAGATGTTGTCAAGCGTGGATGCCGCTTGTACTTCGGGACAAGGAATACCTGTCCAAGTGCCGTTGGGACGCATGACACGTATAGTCGTATCTTGTCGTCCCTGTGTACAATTGAGTACCCAAAGGTTGCCTTCGCGGTCGTACTGTAGTCCATCGCCTACGACGAAATTCTGAGGTGCAGGTGCTGAAGGCAGAATGGATTGCATCGGGCTATTCTCCAATCCGATGTGCCCAACGCATTTGTCGTCCTTGAACTCGAATATACCACTACGTGTCGTACCGACATAGAAATGACTGGCATCGTTTGGATCGCAGACAATGTTGGTAACGTCTTGATAGATTTCTTTAGGCAGAAGTGTAGCAGCCGACTGAGGGTCGAAGTTGACCCACGTGCCGTCGCTCTCGAGAATCATCGCTGTACCAGGGCGTGCCGTAGAAGTATAATGGCGATTACCGCCTGCAATCATCAGCCGGTCGCCATTGTAGCGCAGATGATAAGTATAGTTGTGCAACGGACTATTGGGATGAATCTTCTGGGTGACCAACTGGAAGGTCTTATCCTCGAGCGTATAGGCTTGCAGACCTTCGTAGCCATCGCTTGCCCAGAAGGTATTGCCCTGCAAGGTCAGTTGATTCCACGTGAACGAGCCTGTGATGGTTTGATAGTCGTCTTTGGTGTTGAAGATGCAGGTGGTCTGAGCGTTACCCATAAGGAGTTGGGCAGCGCTCTTTGTCCAGTAGGTAGCTTTATTCAGTTGAATACGATTGCTGAACGAACTGATTTCAGCGTTCGAAGTCATCACATTATTCCCGACTTGCGCCCACAAGAGTCCGTCGAAGAACTCCATAAAGGTAGCAGCAAAGCTGTTATTGAGTTTCTTCCAGTTGTTTTTGTCTTGAAGGTTGTCGTTGAGCGAGCCTTGCCACAGACCTGCGGCTGATGCGGCGTAGATGTGCGTCTCGTTCGTCGTACAAGCGGTGATGCTTGTTCCGAGGTTGTAGGTCTTGCTGATGATTGCTTCGTCCATATCGACGACGATGATGCCGAATCCTGTACAGACATACGCTTTCGACCCTACAATCTGGACGTTGTTGACCTTTTTGTTCTGCATCGCGCTATTCTTGAGTTGCGCCAGATTAACGACATCGTCGTCGTTTTCGGTAGAGAGTAGGTCGATATTTCCGTTGTCGTAGATGAGAATCAATCGCTTCGCTTGCTCGCTATAGCGGATAAATGCGATGGTTACATCATTGAGTTGGCGCATCCAGTCGAACGTAGTAATGCTCTGGTCGTCGGTATCATAAGCCATGAGATTATTCTCCATGAGGGCATAGATGCGGTTGCCGACAGGGATGTTGTACGTACAGACAGTGTAAGCGGGATAGATTTTCCATGAACCTATGCTCTGTGCATAGGACCTGGAAGATTGAAAGAATGAAACGCTGAGAACATGAAAAAAGAAGAATAGAAATACAAGGCGTGCCAACTTAACCGACTCATCCCTCAGTCGTATCTCTTTTCGTTCGCACAGGTTCGATTGTTCGAGACGGAAGAAAGAGCGTGAGAGTTGACGCAATATGTTTATAGTCATATTCATATTTGTGGTAGCTATTATTTTTCAATTTTCATTCTTTCTGCTCAGCACTTACTGAAGGATTATCCGCTCGGTTCAAAGAGACGTTAGTCAGAGCAAGGAGCGTTCAACCTTTCTTGAGGAATGCTGCCAATTGCTCAGTGGCACGTCCTCGATGACTGATGGCGTTCTTCTCGCTGGCTGTCATCTCAGCAAAGCAACGATCGAAACCATTGGGTCGGAAGATGGGGTCGTAGCCAAATCCCTCTGTGCCGTGACGTTCAGTCAGAAGGGTGCCTTCGCAGATGCCTTCGAAGAGATATTCCTCTCCCTGATATAATAACGCAATGACGGTGCGAAATCTTGCGTTGCGATTGTTATTATTTTCTAAATGACGCAAAAGAAGTCGCATATTGGCGTCGCTGCTATGGGAATCGCCTTCGCCAGCAAGCTCCGCATATCGGGCTGTATGTACGCCTGGAGCACCGCCTAACGCTTCAACTTCAAGGCCCGTATCGTCGGCAAAGCAGTCGAACCCATAGTGCTCTTTGACATAGCGTGCTTTCTGCAGAGCATTACCTTCGAGCGTGTCGGCCGTCTCGGGGATATCCTCGGTGCAACCGATATCCGCTAATCCTACAACTTGGAACTGACTGCCCAGAATCTGTCGCACTTCCTGCAGCTTGTGGGCATTGTTGGTGGCAAATACTAATTTCATGTCTTGATTCTATCAAATCCCTCTCCATAGACGCCGACCACTTTGGTCATCGTTACGAAGGCTTTGTTGTCAATGTGCTTAATAAGTCGGAATATCTGCTGACTCTCTCTGCGGCGAGCCATCACGATGAGTACGCGGCGCTCCTGCTTGGAGTACCATCCTTCGCCATAGAGCACGGTAACGCCGCGGCGGATGACCTCGCCTATCTTCTCTGCTATCTCTTCGTGCTTGTCGGAGATAATGGTGAACTGCACGCTCTGAGTAGCCGAAGTCATGGTATAGTCGAGCAAGACCATAGAGATGATAAGGATGACATAACCCGTCACGACCTTATTCCAATCGTGGAAGACGAAGAAACTGCATGAGACGATAATGAAGTCTAACCACATCAGCACGCGTCCCATCGAGAAGTTGCGGTATTTGTTGACGATGGCGGCGATGATATCTGTGCCGCCAGTCGAACCGTTGTTGAGGAAAACAAGTGCCAGCGCCGCACCCTCGATGCAAGCGCCGATGACGGCTGCCATGAATGCTTGATCGCCGACGACCTTCGGTAGCGTACCATCAGGTTGTGCTATCACCTGCTGTACAAGTCCCAGAAACAACGTGATACAGGCGGTAGCGTAGATGGTTTTGGCAAAGAATTTGAAACCTAATATCTTCAGACCGATGGCCAAGAGGATGGCATTGATGATGAAGTAGCTGTACTGAGTGGGGAATCCAGTAGCATAGAAGATGATAGCGGACACACCCGTCATGCCGCCTGGCGTGAACTCGTAGGGGAGCATGAACGTACAGAATCCAATGCAGTAGATGAGACATCCAAGGGCGATGAAGATATAGTCCTTGATCTCGTCGATAATCCAACTTAGTTTAATGGTTTTCATAGTTTTTCATGTGAGTCGTCACCCTCCCCACTAAGTGAGAAAGGTGACGAACTCTGTTTTTATCATTTATTTGATGACGATGTTAATCATACGTTTTGGTACGATAATGACCTTCACGATTTGCTTGCCTTCGACATATTTGGGTGTGAGTTCATGACCTCGAGCTGCAGCCTCGATGGTAGCGTTGTCTGCATCAGCTGGAAAATCGATGCTGAAACGTGTCTTGCCGTTGAAGGCAACCATCATCTTGACTGTATCCTCGACCAAGTATTTCTCCTCAAATACGGGCCATTGGGCATCGCAGACGCTGGTCGTATGGCCTAAAGCCTCCCACAACTCTTCAGCAATATGCGGAGCGAAGGGAGCGATGAGCACGACCATGGGCTCAAGGATAGCACGCTTCTGGCACTTGAGTTGCGTCAGTTCGTTGGTGGCTATCATGAAGGCGGGAATGGAAGTGTTATAAGAGAAGACTTCGATGTCCTCCGTTACCTTCTTGATCAGCTTATGCAAAGCCTTCAGTTCAGCGGGCGTAGGAGCTTCGTCGGTCACGGCAAAATCCTCTTTGTTCCAGAACATATTCCAGAACTTCTTGAGGAATCGATGCGAGCCGTCGATGCCGTTAGTGTCCCAAGGCTTGGCCTGCTCTACAGGGCCTAAGAACATCTCGTACAGACGAAGTGTATCGGCGCCGAACTTCTCTACAATCATATCGGGGTTGACTACGTTGAACATCGACTTTGACATCTTTTCCACAGCCCAACCGCAGACATATTTTCCGTCTTCGAGAATGAATTCGGCGCTCTCATATTCCGGACGCCAGGCCTTGAAGGCTTCGATATCGAGTATGTCGCCACTGACGATGTTCACGTCGACGTGCAGAGGCGTGACATCATATTGGTCTTTCAGGCCGAGGCTCACGAAGGTGTTGGTGTCCTTGATGCGATAGACGAAGTTGCTTCTGCCTTGAATCATACCTTGATTGACGAGTTTTTTGAAGGGCTCTTCCTGACAGCTCACGCCGAGGTCGAAGAGGAATTTGTTCCAGAAGCGCGAATAGATAAGGTGACCCGTGGCGTGCTCAGAACCACCCACATAGAGGTCTACGGCCTGCCAGTATTGATCGGCTTGCTGGCTGACGAGCGCCTTGTCGTTATGCGGATCCATATAGCGGAGATAATAGGCACTTGAGCCTGCGAAGCCCGGCATCGTATTGAGTTCGAGAGGGAAGATGGTCTTTTCGTCGATAAGTGCTTTGTCTACCACTTGGCGCTTCTCCGTATCCCATGCCCAACGCTTAGCATTGCCGAGGGGCGGCTCGCCCGTCTCAGTAGGCAGGAACTTGTCCACTTCAGGCAACTCCAGCGGCAGACACTCCTCAGGAATCATCTGAGGCATGCCGTCCTTGTAGTAAACGGGGAAGGGTTCGCCCCAATAGCGCTGGCGTGAGAAGATGGCATCGCGCAGACGGAAGTTCACCTTCACGCGACCGAGTTGATGGTCGGTGACGAACTGCTTTGTGGCAGCAATAGCTTCCTTCACGCTGAGGCCGTTGAGGCTGAAACCGTCGAGCGCCGTCTTGCCTGCAACAGGACTGTTCATGACGATGCCTTCCTTGGCATCGAAACTCTCTTCGCTGATGTCGGCGCCCTCGATAAGCGGGATGATGGGCAAATTGAAGTGCTTGGCAAAAGCATAGTCGCGGCTGTCGTGAGCGGGAACAGCCATGATGGCGCCCGTACCGTAGCCGGCGAGCACGTATTCCGAAATCCAAATAGGAATCTCCTCGCCCGTGAACGGGTTGATGGCATACGAGCCTGAGAACACACCTGTTACTTTGCGGTCGCTGATGCGATCGCGCTCGGTACGTTTCTTGACGTAGACCAAGTATTCGTCCACAGCCTTCTGCTGTTCGGGCGTTGTGAGTTGCTTAACCAGTTCGCTCTCGGGAGCCAACACCATGAAGGTGACGCCGAAGATTGTGTCTGCACGTGTGGTGAAGATGGTAAACGCGATGTCGGAATTGGCCACTTTGAACTCCATTTCCGTTCCTTCGGAGCGGCCAATCCAGTTGCGCTGAGTTTCCTTCAGCGACTCGGTCCAGTCAATGGTCTCAAGTCCGTCGAGCAGGCGCTGAGCGTATGCCGACACGCGCAGGCACCATTGTTTCATGCGCTTCTGTACAACGGGGAAACCGCCGCGCTCGCTCACGCCGTCCACCACTTCGTCGTTGGCCAGTACCGT
>CADCOX010000154.1 GCA_902803195.1 uncultured Bacteroidales bacterium | reverse complement strand
GATCTCGACGAGGGTGTTGGTCGTGCCGCTCATGGCGGAGAGGACGACGAGCTTAGGTTCGTTGTCAGAGGTGATGAGCTTGGAGACTTCTTTCATGCGTTGGGCAGAGCCTACACTGGTGCCTCCGAATTTCAGAACTTTCATCTTGTGTATGGTGTTATGTTTATGATTCGTTAGCGATGGTGGCGACGGGGATGTCGTCGGCAGAAGAGGGGGAGGAGGGGGCTTCAGCCGGGGCCTCTAAGGGGGCGGCGGGAGCGGTAGAGGGGGTAGTCGGCGACGAAATCGTCGAGCGCTCTGATGGGGCAGGAGCAGGCTTTTCAGTCGGGGCTTCGGAAGAGGAAGCAGGGACAGGGCCTGGGCCGTGGCAGAGGAATTGATGATTGCGGCATTCGTAGACGCGGCCGGGGAAGCGTTCGATGAGGGCGTTGTTGTGGGTGGCCATGATGACGGCAGTGCCTTGTCGAGCGAGGTCGTAGAGGATCTGCGTTGTCTGAATGCCCGAGGCGGCATCTTGATTGCCAGTGGCCTCGTCAGCGAGAATGAGACGAGGATGATTGAGGATAGCACGTGCTATGCAGACGCGCTGCTGCTCGCCTCCCGAGAGCTCATAAGGCATGGCTTCCTGCTTGTCGGCTAATCCTACGGTCTCAAGTACTTCGCGGATGCGGTTGGCGCGTTCGGTACGGCTCTTCCAGCCTGTGGAGCGGAGGACGAAGTCAAGGTTGCGACGAACGTTCCGGTCGGTGAGCAGGCGGAAGTCCTGGAAGACAATGCCCAACTGCTTGCGCAAGGCCGGTATGTGACGGCGCTTGATGCGTCGCATGTCATAGCCCAACACCTCAGCGGTGCCCGACAGGATGTCCAACTCGCCGTAGATGGTCTTCAACAATGATGACTTGCCGCTACCGACGACGCCCGTCAGGTAGACGAACTCGCTCTCGGCGACCTCGAAGTTCACGTTATAGAGAATCGTGTTCTCTTCGCGTTGAATGTCAACTTCCTTATAGTTGATGATCATAGGGATAAGCTTTTAATAATCTCAAATCTTCAAATCCTTAAATCCTTAAATCCTCAAATCCTTAAATCTTTAAATCCTCAAATCTTCAAATCCTTAAATCAAGCAATCCTTCAGTGTTTCTTCCATCCTGGCAGGTGGCGTTCCTGAAGCTCGGCTGCCATCTGCTCGATGCGGAGACCTTTGGAGGTGAGCAGGACGAGGAGGTGGTAGAGCATGTCGGAACCTTCATAGATCATGCGCTCGTCGGTGCCGTTGCAGGCTTCGATGACCAACTCGAGGGCTTCTTCGCCCACTTTCTGCGCCATACGGTTGAGGCCGTCGCGGAAGAGGCTGGTCGTATATGAGCCCTCGGGCATCTCGCGGTGACGCTGCTCGATGAAATCCTGCAGCGCGGAGAGGAAGAGCAGGGGATTGTCGGACCCTGCGACGGAATCGCAGGGCGCTATCGGTGAGGGGGCGCTTTCAGAAGAGGGCGCTATCGGTGAGGGGGCGCTTTCAGAAGAGGGGGATGTTGGGGCGGGGGTGTTCGCTTCGCCCCAGCAAGTGTCGGTGCCGGTGTGGCAGACGGGACCTGTGGGATGGACGCGGATGAGAAGAGTGTCCTGGTCGCAGTCGAGTTTGATGCTGACGACATTGAGGAAGTGGCCGCTCGTCTCGCCCTTGGTCCAGAGGCATTGGCGGGAGCGAGAGTAGAAGGTGACACGTCCTTCGGCCACCGTCTTCTCGTAAGCCTCGCGGTTCATGAAGCCGAGCATGAGAACTTGACGCGTGTCGGCGTCCTGAATGATGGCAGGCACGAGTCCGTCCATCTTATCGAAGTCAATCTTTTCCATATATTTGTTTTCGGATTGATGTCTGTTCGTGAAAGGGAATCACTATTGTGGGATGAGGGGCAGCCGCACGGCAATGCCTTCCTCCTTAAGGTATTGTTTGAGTTCGGGAATGCTGATTTCTCCAAAGTGGAAGACCGATGCCGCCAACGCGGCATCGCTGTGTCCGAGAAGGAACGTGTCGCGGAAATGCTCGCGTGTGCCTGCTCCACCTGATGCGATGATAGGTATGGAGAGTTCGTCGGAGAGCCGGCGCAGCGCCTCGTTGGCAAAACCCGTCTTGACGCCGTCGTGGTTCATCGAGGTGAAGAGAATCTCGCCAGCACCACGCTCCTGTGCCTCATGAGCCCAATCGAAGAGCGAGCGTTCAGTGGGGATGCGGCCGCCATTGAGGTAACAGGTCCAATCTCCTTGCTCGTCCTGACGGGCATCGATGGCCACAACACACACCTGCGACCCGAAATGATTCGTGATCTCGTCGATGAGTTCGGGGCGTCGCAGGGCAGCGCTGTTGACGCTCACTTTGTCGGCGCCTGCATTGAGAAGGCGATCGACATCGCTCAGCGCGCTGATGCCGCCGCCGACGGTGAAGGGGATGTTGACCTCGGCTGCCACTCGAGTGACCATCTCGGCGAAGGTCTTGCGGCCTTCGTGGGAGGCTGTGATGTCGAGGAACACCAGTTCGTCGGCTCCCTGTTCGCTGTAGGCACGCCCCAAGGCTACGGGGTCGCCGGCATGGCGCAGGTTGACGAAGTTAGTCCCTTTGACGGTCTGACCGTCTTTGACATCGAGGCAAGGTATGATGCGTTTAGCAAGCAATGCTGTTAGGAGTTTAAAGTGAAACGTTGAAGTTTATCGTGTGGCCTGTGGGAATTCTTGAATGAGTTCCTTGAGGTCGATGCGGCCCTCGTAGATGGCCTTGCCGAAGACGACGGCGGGCACGCCAGCAGCGTCGAGCGCACGGATATCTTCGATGTTGCTGACACCTCCTGAGGCGATGAGTTGGCAGTCGGGGAACTGCTGCATGATGGATGCATAGAGTGCTGTGGCCGGCCCTTGAAGCAAGCCGTCACGGCTGATGTCGGTGCAGAGCACATGGCGCAGTCCCTCGCGCAGGTAGTCGTCGAGGAAAGGCATCAGTTGTAGCTCGCTCTCTTCCTTCCAACCATTGATGCTGATTCTGCCGTCGCGCACGTCGGCACCGAGGACGAGGTGGTCGGCGCCATAGGTGCGCAGCCAGGTCAGGACGCGTGCGCGGTCGGTCACGGCAATGCTGCCGAGGGTGGCCAACTGAGCGCCTGCCTCGAAGACCTGCTCCAGGTCGGCCTCGCTCTTGATGCCACCTCCGAAGTCCACGATGAGCGAAGTCTCATGGGTGATGCGGCGCAGGATGTCGAGGTTGACGACGTGCTTGGAACGAGCTCCATCGAGGTCCACGACATGAAGGCGACGGAAGCCGATGGCCTCCATCTCACGGGCTACGTCGACAGGGTCGTCGGCATAAACTTTCTGCGTAGCGTAATCGCCTTTCGTGAGGCGTACACAGCGGCCGTCGATGATGTCTATGGCTGGAATCAGTAGCATTATTAATCGTTTAGGTTGTATCGTTGAGTAGATGAGGACGGTGTTCAAAGTTCCAGGAAACGACGGAGAATATCTTCGCCTACGGCTCCGCTTTTCTCGGGGTGGAACTGCGTGGCGTAGAAGTTATCCTTGTGCAAGGCGGCGCTGAACGGTACAATGTAATCGCAGGTGGCGGCCGTGAACTCGCACACGGGGACGTAGAAGCTGTGGACGAAGTAGACGAAGCTATTGTTCACAAACAGCCCCTCATTTGGATTCTTTATATTCTCATTTTTTATTCTAATCTCGTTCCATCCCATGTGCGGCACTTTGTCCTCGTGGCGCGTGGGACGGAAGCGTACGACGTCGACAGGAAAGATGCCGAGGCAGTCGGTGTCGCCCTCCTCGGAATGACGGCACATCAATTGCTGGCCGATGCAGATGCCGAGCACAGGCAGGGTCAACGAGCGTATGACCTCGTCGAGGCCGTGCTCGTGGAGATAGCCCATCGCCTGGCTGGCCTCACCTTGTCCGGGGAACAGAACGCGGTCGGCCGAACGCAGCTCTTCGGGGTTGTCCGTCAAGACGGGTTCCACCCCCAGACGCCTGAGTGCGTGGACCACGGAATAGATGTTTCCGGCGTTGTATTTGACTATCGCTACTTTCATATTCGTTCAAAAAAACAATAGGTTTCACGTGCGTGCGCGTCGAAATCGGGCGCAAAGATAGTAAAAAAGTCGCGCGTGAACGAGCATTTTCGCTCATTTTTCACTAAAAGTAGCGATTTATCGTCATTTTGATAGGTTTTCGCTCAGTTCGGCTTAGTCAAGTGGAGCCGATGAGTGATGCCTGCGGGCAGCTCGTCCTCGTAGTGGGAGACGATGATGAGGGTCACGTCGGGAGCCGAACAATAGTCTTCGATGATGCGCGTGACGAGCAAGTGACGGCTGTCATCGAGCCCATGGAAAGGTTCGTCGAGGATGAGGAGGTCGGGGTTCTTGACGAACGCACGTGCAAGCAGGCACATGCGTTGCTCGCCGCTGCTCAGCCGCAGGAAAGTTCGGTCGGCCAGCGCCTCGATGCCGAAGCGGCGCATCCACTCCAGGCAGGTCGTCCGCTGCTCGGGGCGAGGGCGAACGTAGAGTCCGACGCTGTCGTGCAAACCACTGGCGACGATGTCAATAGCGGGCAAGTCCTTCAGATAGGCTCGGTGCATCTCGGGGCTTACATATCCGATGTGCCGCTTGATATCCCAGATGCTCTCGCCTGTACCGCGGCGACGTCCGAAGAGCTCTATGTCGCAGGCATACGCTTGGGGGTTGTCGGCGCATACAAGGCTGAGTAGCGTCGACTTGCCCGAGCCGTTGTCGCCCGAGAGCGCCCAATGCTCACCGCGATGAACCGTCCACGAGAGGTCGCGCAGAATCGTGTGTTCGCCATAACGAATGGTGATGTGGTTGAAGCGCAAAACGCGAGCGACTTCGGCCTTGTTCGCGTTCGCCGATGCGTCCATAGGCGTAGCCCGATGCGAATGGTCGTGTGAGCCTTCACAAATATTCGCGTGAGCCGATGCGTCTATACGCGTAGCCCGATGCGTATATTCGTGTTTCGGGAGCACACGGCAGCCTTCCTCCACGCGTATAATATGTGTGATGAAATCGGGGATGTCGCTGTCGCGGGCAAGTATGAGAATGACCTGCAGTCCGTTGTCGCGGATGAGGCCCTCGAGCGTGTCGCGCAACTGTTGTCGGGCTGTCGTGTCGAGGCCGATGAACGGACTGTCGAGAATCAGAAGCCGAGGTTTCGACTCGAGAATCCTACGGAGTTGATATTTACGTAGTTCGCCGCTTGACAGACTGATGACATACTTGCCGTCCACCATCGGCGTCGACTCATCGATGTCGTGCTGATTCCATCGCTGCTGTAAATAGTAGCTGGCATCGCTGTCGCCGTAGGAATCGCGAAACGTCATCACTTTTATGTTCTCGCTCGCGAGTCGGTGCGGCGAGTTGGGGAAATGGTATTTGACCTCATTGCCGCCCAGGAGTGGCCAGCGGCCAGTGAGGATTTCCACAAGTCGTGTCTTGCCAGCGGCATTAGGCCCCACGATGGCTATCTGTTCGCCATCGTAGATGTCGAGGTCGACGGGCGCTGCCATCCTGTAGTCGGGATGGCGGGGCACTCCATTCTCTATGTGTATGACTACTTCTTTCAACTCTAAACTCTATTCGCTATACTCTAAGCGCTTTATGCTAAACTCTAAATCCTCTCTCACAGCCCATGTATCTTGTCCTTGTTCTTGCGGGCGAAGTCTTTCCACGACTTGGCACCACCTGAGCTTGTGGGACGACTGCTTTCGATGAAGTGGCAGTAGGCAGCGGCCAGACCATCGGTAGCATCCAACCACGGCAAAACAGCCTCGTCAGGAATTTTCATCATTTGTCGTAGCATATAAGCTACTTGTTCCTTGGATGCAGAACCATTGCCCGTGATGGCCATCTTGATCTGCATAGGGGCATACTCGTGGATGGGTACTTGGCGACTGATGGCGGCAGCCATCGCCACACCTTGTGCTCGCCCTAACTTCAGCATAGACTGAACGTTCTTGCCAAAGAAAGGCGCTTCGATGGCCAGCTCGTCGGGCAGATAGCTCTCGATGATGCCTGTGACACGTTCGAATATGCGGCCAAGCTTTAAGTAGTGGTCGGCATACTTGCGCAGGTCGATGACGCCCATGGTCACCATCTCCGCCTTGCGGCCTACGACCTTGATGACCCCGTAGCCCATTATGGTCGTACCCGGGTCAATGCCTAATATGATGCGCTCGTTTTCCAATAGAATCGAAACCTAATTCTTATTCAATTTTTAATCTTTAACCTATTAACCTTTATTTCTCCTCTTCTTCCGTAATCACCTCCATGATGGTGGAGAATCCAAGAACTCGATTGTCAAATGTCTTCAGCAACTCTTCGCCCAGTTGCTTGCCTTGCTTGACAAACCAATGGTGGAGGCGGGCGGTACTCTCCACTTCAAACTGAAGGGCAAAGCACTCGCTTTCCTCGTCCTTGTGTGAGAGGATATGCGAGAGGCGCGGATGATGAATGTTCCCGTACTCGCGAACGCGTGGCAGCATCACTTCGTGAATCCAAATGACGAAGTCACGAGCGTCGGTAACGGGCATCTGATAGGTGGTATTATAGAGAATCATGGTGCAAAAGTAGCTATTTCTGAGCATAATCTTACCCTTTTCACTCTTTTTTAGATAACTTTTGCCTCTTATTTCGTCAAAACACACTAAATTTGCAGGCAGAATATGTCAAAACCAAAATAATTCGTTCAAAAAACATGATGAAGAAGTTCATTCTTTCCGCCCTCTTCCTGGTTGCAGGACTCATTGGCGCACAGGCGCAGCCCCAGAAGACTGAGGTCAATGTCGTGAAGGCACAGACTGCTTCGGCCAAGGCTGCTGAAATCAAGTTCGACACGGTGAGCCATGACTTCGGCTCGTTCTCTGAGAAGGACCCCGTTGTGAAATGCACGTTCAACTTCACCAACGTAGGTGATGCTCCCCTCATCATCCATCAGGCTATTGCCAGTTGTGGCTGTACTATTCCATCCTACACCAAGGATCCCATCAAGCCCGGTGAGAAGGGCGCTATCGAAGTGACCTATAATGGTAAGGGTAAGTTCCCTGGCAAGTTCCGCAAGACCATCACCGTTCGCACGAATGCTAAGGAAACAGCCGTCGTACGTTTGAGCATCGAGGGACTCATGCGGGCTGAAGACTAAGCATCAACACGTCTCTTCCATTTACCTTATCATACTTTAGTGACTGAATAAGATTTAATGAAACTTTCCTTTGAACACGGAGACACGGAGTCGCAGAGTGATATTTCTCTGTTCCTCGGTGTCTCCGTGTTTAAAAGATAAACTAACCCTATTCATAGACCTATGAAAAGATATTCATTCCTCGTCATAGCTGCCCTCTTGGTGGCTATGCCTGTTGTTGCCAAGACGAAGAAACAGCCTGCCAACCCCTTGGGCGATGGACAGAGCGACCGAGCCTACTGGGCAGAATTAGCTTATACGATGGCCGCTCCTGTGCTGGAGAATATGGCCAACGGAACACTTCAGAAGAACATGAAGCTGGAACTCTCGCCTACGTGGGACAATCG
>CADCOX010000153.1 GCA_902803195.1 uncultured Bacteroidales bacterium | reverse complement strand
TTAAGTCAGAAAAGGAAAAGATTAAGCTAAAAGCACTTTTTGATTTGTTTTAACGCTCTTTTGTCACTTCAGATTCAATGAAAAGCACTATCTTTGCACAAAGAAAGCCCGGTGAAAGTCCTGTCTTTCATCGGCAAGAAAAGAGAATAACGCGTTACCTTATTATTATATGACTACGTTCAGAGTTATACTCAAGAATATCATCGAGCATCTTCCCCGGCAAGCTCGCTTTTTCAAATGGCGAGGGAGAGAGGGTGGGAGTGGGCTTCCTTTCCGCTCGTTGCTCTTCATCTGTCTTCTCACTTGTTCTGCCACCGTGACTTCGGCCCCCTATGGTTTCAAAAGTTATATGACCGTTGATGGCCTCTCGGACAATCGTGTCCTCTGTGGTTTGCAGGATAGCTATGGCTTCCTTTGGCTCGGTACCGCCAATGGCCTCAATTGTTACGATGGGCAGAGAAATATTGTCTATCGGAATATGATTGATGAGGATGTAGCTTTCGAGAACAATCAGATTACAGCTTTGCTCGAGCAGGATGGTGATATCTGGTTCGGCGGCGCCTTCGGATTGTATGTCTATCGTCGCCTTGACAATTCTTTCACGCGCTTTGATAAGGCAACCCGTTATGGTGTTCTGGTCAGTTCCACCGTAGACAAAATGGCGCGTACCCAAAATGGTCTTATTTGGATAGGCACTCAGGGGCAGGGCCTCTTCCTCTATGATCCAGCTACGGGAATGCTCACACAGGATAGCCGCCACAATGGTTTCATCTCTGATCTTACGATAGCAGCCGATGGCTTCGTCTACCTTGTCTCGCTCGATGGTCAATTACTTGTCTACGACCAAGAGGGACACTTCCAACGACAGTATGAGGTGCCCGGTTTCGTTGTCGACAAGAGCAGGATGTGTGTAGAACACGTGGGCAGCCGCCTCTTTGTAGGTTGCGACAAGGGACTCTTCCGATTGAATACTGAAACCAATGCGCTCGACCGTTTGCCGGTGGGAGGTGACGACTTCTTCGTTCGCTCGCTCATGGAGCGCGATGGCGACCTTCTCCTCGGTACGGACCACGGCCTTTATGCTTACTCCCTTACAGATGGCTCCCTCTCTCGCTATGACGACCCAACCCAGCAGGCCTCGGCATTGAGCGATGACTGCGTGAATGCCCTCTTGTCGACCGACGATGGAACCCTTTGTGTACTTACCGATCGTGGCGGCCTCAACGTGCAACCCTCCATCCCTCAGGGATTGGCGATTCTGCCGCTTCCTGTCTCGGCTAACAACCTGCGAAACAGAGCCCTTGCCATCTGTCCGACTCATGATGGCCGCCTATGGGTAGGTGCCGAGGCTGGCCTTTATGTCAGAGAACCTGGGGAAGACCACTTTCATCAACCTCGCATGCTTCACACCCAGATTACAGGGGTGAGCGCTCTTGTCGAGGACGATGATGATCTCTGGATAGGTACCCAAAATGCAGGCCTTTATGTCCTTAATACGATCACGGGAGCCTTGCGTCACTACACCTACTCGGCTGATCGCCCTTACACGATAGCCTCCAATGAAGTCTATAGCCTTCTGCGTACGCGTAGTGGTGACATATATGTCGGGACAAGCTGGGGATTACGTCTCTTCGACCGAAGTCAAGAACACTTCATGTTCTTCTCTGAAATCAGTTCGATGACGGGCTTCACGGCCATGGAGGAGGACCTTGAAGGTAACGTATGGGCTGCCAGCGATAGTCATGGGCTTTTTGTTAAGCGTGCAGACAAAGCGTTTCAGAACTATCTAACTCATGCCGACCAGAATCGCTCATTGCCTGACAATGCAGTCACCAGTGTTGTCTGCGACAGTCATGGTACCATCTGGATAGCGACTAAAGGTGGAGGCCTTTGCCGTTACGCTCCAGCGACCGATGACTTTGAACGTTTTGGAGCTCCTGATTCGCCCCTGCAGCGCGAACAGGTCTATTTCGTTCAAGAGGATGCTGCTCACAATCTGTGGCTTGGTGGCGAGAATGGGTTTGTACGAATAAACGCAGATGGCTCTTTGCTGACAGAGCTCCATCACCTTACCACTAACGATCGTCGTGAACAGAATCCTTGGAATGCCAGTTGTCTCGATGCCAATGGGCGTGTCTACGCGGGTGGTAATGGTGAAATCGTCTGTATAACACCAGACAAGGTACGTCTTCAGACTCCCCATCGCCCTGTCTATATTAGCAGCATCACTTTCCCAAATACCGATGATAGCCAGGCAGAGCTCAATCGGCTTCACCTCAATCATCCTCTTTACATTACTGATGCCATTCGTCTGCCTTTCACCGACAATCATTTCACTCTCCATTTCGCTTCGCCTCGTTATGGGGGCAGTGTATTCGTTCACTATGAGTATATGATGGAAGGCTTTGACAAGACATGGGCGCGAGGCTCAGACAACCGCGAGGCTACCTACTCCAACCTCCCTCCTGGCTCTTATACCTTCCTCCTGCGTGAGGCGGGCGATAATGTCCCTGAACACTATGCCAGACTGCGAATCACAGTCCTTTCACCTTGGTATAGTACTCCATGGGCTTATGCCCTCTATGTCCTTGCTCTCGCAGCTCTTGTCTACTTCATCCATAGTCGCACTAAGCGAAAGATGAGGCGCAACTACGAAGCACAGATGGAGGATTATCGTCTTCGCCAAGAGAAGGAAAACTTCCAGTCCAAGATTAATTTCTTCATTAATCTTGTTCATGAGATACGTACTCCTCTCAGCCTCATCAACCTGCCTCTTGAGCAGATGGAGGAAGGCGAACTTTCGGATGACAATCGTAATCACGTTCACGCCATCCGTCGTAACACGAATTATCTCTTGGGCATTACCAATCAGTTGCTCGATTTCCAAAAAGCTGAGACCGAGGGGCAGATTCAACTGCAGTTGAGCACCTGCGACGTCTCCCAGCTGCTTGATGGCATCTATCGGCAATTCAAGGATCCCATGAAGGTGAAAGGCCTTTCGCTTCAGCTTCAGCTACCACAAGCGCGCGTCGTCACTACGCTCGACCGCGACAAGGTCTCTAAGGTGCTTATGAACTTGCTCGGCAACGCGCTTAAGTATGCCCATTCCGAGGTTATTCTGCGTCTTGAGCAGACGGCCGAGGATCGCTTTGCCATCTCTGTCATCGATGATGGGCCTGGCGTGCCACTAGCTGAGCGTGAACGCATCTTCGACGTTTACTATCAGATTGCTGGAGACGCGACTGCTGCTCATCTTGGCACGGGACTTGGGCTTTCTTATGCCAAGATGTTGGCCACTGCTCATGGCGGTGATATCCGCTATGCTGACGCCGTGGGTGGAGGCTCTGATTTCACTTTGGTATTGCCTATCCGTCATGATCAGACAGCCACTTCGGCTGTTGTCAACATTCCTGGGGAGTCTGCCGGCGTGTCTGAGGGCTCAAAAGATTCAGAAAATACCGATTCCATCGCGAATAGTCGTTCCTTCCGCATTCTCTTGGTCGAGGATAACGATGAACTCCTTCGGGCCACGGCTGAGGGCTTACGCAAATGGTTCCATGTCATGAAAGCTCATGATGGCGTTGAGGCTCTCGACATCCTTCATCATCACGACATGGATGTCATCGTCTCTGATGTCATGATGCCTCGCATGGATGGTAACGAGCTTTGTCGTCAGCTTAAATCAGATATCAACTATTCCCACTTGCCCGTTATCCTCCTCACGGCCAAGACTACGGTCGAAGCCAAGCTCGAGGGTATGCAGAGTGGTGCTGATATCTATCTTGAGAAACCCTTCTCTATGAGGCAGCTCCATCTTCAGATCAACAGTCTCCTGCGCATGCGTCAGCGTTTCTATGAACGCATGCGTCAAGTGGAAGGCGCTGAGGCTGCCCTCAGTCTTGAGACCGACTTCGGTCTTAACCAGCAGGACATCCAGTTCATGGAGCGCTTGCAGGAACTCGTTCGTCAGAATATGCGTGACGAACAGTTCTCTATCGATATCCTTGCCGAGCAGATGAACATGAGCCGCAGTAGTTTCTATCGTAAAATCAAGGCGCTCACCGACATGACCCCTGTTGACTACATGAAGACGCAGCGCCTAGAACGCGCTGCAGCGCTTCTACGTCAGGGGCAGCGCATCACGGAGGTCGCCGATCAGGTAGGCTTTACTTCCAGTTCCTATTTTGCCAAATGCTTCCGAGCCAAATACGGTGTGCTGCCTAAGGACTATATCACCAGCCTTCGCGACGATGCTGAACGAACAGAAAAACAAGAGGATGCAGAAGAATAAAGGGCTCGCAATCTGCTAGAGCCGCTTTCAGCGCAAAGTGGTTAGAAGAAACCTTTGGGAAGTGTGGCAATGGACAATAAAAAAAGAGGCAAACGCCTCTTTTTTTGTGATCCGTTTGGGGCTCGAACCCAAGACCCCAACATTAAAAGTGTTGTGCTCTACCAGCTGAGCTAACGGATCTAACCAGTGCTAAATCGGAGCTGTTCCCGATTTGCGGCTGCAAAGGTAATGCTTTTTGAGCGAATACGCAAACTTTTAGACACTTTTTGTGCCTTTGAACCTTATTTTCCTTCTTCAGCTTCCCTCGGACCGATTTCTGTGGGTGTGTCTTGGGGGACTATTTCGGGGACAATATCAGGCGGCGTGTCGTTGAGCACGAACTGACGATAATAGGAGATGAGAAGTGTGGTAAGGGGCAGTGCGATGATGAGGCCGATGAAACCAAGGAGCGACCCCCAGATGGAGAGCGAGAGCAGGATGACAGCCGGCTTGAGTCCCATGGCTGACCCCATGATTTTGGGCACGAGCACGATGTCTTGAATGGCTTGGACAACGCACACGACGATGACAGCAGGAATAAAGATGACCCAGAAACTCTCGCCTGTATCGGCTGCCTTAAGTAAAGATAGGAGTATCATGGGCACGAAACCTATCATTTGTAGATATGGCACGAGATTAAGGAAGCCCATGAACATACCAAGGCCCACAGCAAGCGGGAAGTCGACGATGACAAAACCGATGGAGAAGAGTATGCCCACGCAGAGCGCCACGAGACCCTGTCCTCGGAAATAGCTATTCATTCCGCGTTCGACGTCTTCGGCCAGGCGTGAAGCAAAAGCACGACTGCCCTTGGGAATAAGCGAGATCCATCCGTCGCTGAGTTTCTCATAGTCTTGCAGGATGAAAAACATGTAGAGGAGGACGATGAGCGAACCGACAAGGCCTACGGCGAAGTCAACGGTCTGATAGACAACGCCCCAGAGTTGACCTAACAATGATTGTACGGCCTCGAGGAAACTGCGCTCCTGGACGAGGTCGAGAATATTCTTCTGGTATTTCGATCCGTATTGGTCAAGGAATTGCTGAATATAAGGGATAAGTCCGGTGCCGCCAAGGAAACGCTCGGAATATTGCGAGAAGAGGCCTCCCACCTTGGAGAACTCCGACACGATGGGCGGAACGATGAGCAGGATAAGTCCCGTGACCACGGCCAGCACGAGGATGAAGGCGACGACGATGCTGAGGGTGCGATAACGCAGCCGACAACGGTACTGTAGGAATTTGACGAGCGGGTGGATGAAGTAGGCCAATAACCATGCGATGAGGAAAGGCAATAGCACGCTGCTCAAGCGGTTGATGAGCAGGCCGATGCCCACGAGCACGAGAACTATCATAGCTCCGCGTATGAAGCTGTCGAAAGTGATTGGGGTCTTGAACATTCTATTTGTCACATTTATCGTTTTCAAACTCCGTTCTCTTACTTTTTTCCCATCGCCTCGGCATAACATTGCCGGCAGAGGGGCTCGTATTCATGTGTCTCGCCGAGCATGACCTGTCGGTCGCCTGCTACGATGCGATGGCTGACGTAGGCGAGGGCTCCACAGCGCACGCAAATGGCGTGTACCTTGGTGACTTCGTCAGCGATAGCACATAACTGAGGCATAGGACCGAAAGGTTGTCCCTTGAAGTCGAGGTCCAGTCCGGCCACGATGACGCGGATGCCGCGGTCGGCAAGTTCGTTGCACACGTCGACAATCTGTTCATCGAAGAACTGAGCCTCGTCAATACCCAGTACGTCGCAGTCCGACCCCATGAGCAAGATGCTGGCGGCACTCTCAACTGGAGTTGAGGGGATGGCTTTCCCCTCGTGGCTGACGACATCCTCCTCGCTGTAGCGCACGTCGATGGCAGGCTTGAAGATCTCCACTTTCTGCTTGGCAAAGGTGGCACGCTTCATGCGGCGGATGAGTTCCTCGGTCTTGCCCGAGAACATCGAACCGCAGACGACCTCCACGCGGCCGCGACGCATCATTTCGCCGTTGTAGTCTTTGGGATTTGTCATGTCTTTATGCTGATTTTGGGGTCAAAAGTAGCCTTTTCTTTGTACGCGGCCAAATAAATTAGGTTAAAAACTGCAAGAAATGTAAATAATCCGTAAATTGTTAAATTGTTCATCGTCAAATCGCCAAATAATATATACCTTTGCCCTATGTTATACCTCGTTCCTACGCCCGTAGGCAATTTAGACGACATAACACTGCGCGCCTTAAAGGTGTTGCAGGAGGTGGACTTGATACTGGCAGAGGACACGCGAACAAGCGGTCAGCTGTTGAAACATTTCGATATCCATCGCCCTATGCTCTCGTACCACAAGTTCAACGAGCACCAGACAGTGGCGCATATCGTAGAGCGTCTGTTGGCGGGCGAGTCGGTGGCTGTCGTGAGCGATGCAGGCACCCCAGGCATTAGCGATCCGGGTTTCCTCGTGGCACGTGAAGCCGCGCGTGCTGGTGTCGAGGTAAGTTGCTTGCCCGGTGCTACGGCTTTCGTGCCGGCATTAGTGGCGTCGGGCTTGCCTTGCGACAAGTTCTGCTTCGAGGGCTTCCTGCCTCAGAAGAAAGGACGTCAGACGCGCCTGATGCAGTTGGCCGATGAGCCTCGGACGATAGTCTTCTACGAGTCGCCCCATCGCGTGGTGAAGGCGCTCCAGCAGTTCGTCGAGGTGTTCGGGGCTGACCGACCAGTGGCTGTTTGTCGCGAGATCTCGAAATTGCACGAAGAGATTGTTCGTGGCACGATGGCTGAGGCTTTGGCTCATTTCACCGCTAACGACCCTCGTGGCGAGTTCGTCATCGTCGTGGGCGGAAAGGAAAGTTATAAGAATAAATAATGATAAATTAAAAGTTATAATTGAGGCGTTTAGCTGGCATACAATAATTCATTAGGAAACTAAATTAAAAATCTAAAGCAATATGAAAAAGTTATTTTTCCTGCCCCTTTGCCTGATGGCTTTGGTGGCTTGCAATGATGTCAAGAAAGCTGAGGAACGCGCACAGATTGAGCGCGACTCGCTCTTGCAGGTTATTGACGAACGTGACACCGAGCTCAACGAAATCATGGGCTCGATCAACGAGGTTCAAGAGGGTTTCCGTCTCATTAACGAGGCTGAGGGCCGTATCACAGTGGCCAATGGCAACCCAGAGGCGGCTTCCTCGCGTGAGGTTATCCATGAGAACATGGCCTTCATTCAGCAGGCAATGCAGCAGAACCGCGACCGCATCGCACAACTGCAAGAGCGCTTGAAGACAACGACCGTCAATATCGACAAACTGAAGAAGACCATCGACAACCTTGTCGCTCAGCTTGACGATCAAAACAAACATGTGCAGGAGTTGGAGGCCCAATTGGCTGAGAAGGACATTCAAATCTCCGAACAGGGCGAGCAGATTACGTCGCTCGCTGAGAATGTCAGCAACCTGCAAGCCGACAACCAACAGAAGCAGCAGACCATTCAGGCTCAGGACAAGGACCTGCATTCCGCTTGGTTCGTTTTCGGCACTAAGGCCGAGCTGAAGGAACAGAAGATCCTGCAGAAAGGTGATGTGTTGAAATCCAGCGACTTCAACAAGGATTATTTCACTAAAATCGATACCCGCATCGATAAGGAAATCAAGCTCTACAGCAAGAGTGCCGAGCTGCTCACCAGCCATCCTGCAGGCACCTATGTGCTGGCTAAGGATGCCAAGGGGCAGTATGTTCTCAAGATTACCGATCCCAACCGCTTCTGGAGCGCAAGCAAGTATCTTGTCATTCAAGTAAAGTAATTTGAAGATTTGAAGATTTAAAGATTTAAAGATTTAAGGATTTGAGGATTTAAGGATTTAAAGATTTGAGGATTTGAAGATTCTAGGATGTTGGTTAATTCACGAATGAACGCCTGAGGACATGCAAATCTTTAATTGTACTATCAGTAAATCTTTCAATCCTTAGGTCGGAATTTATGAAAGAGTTCGTCATCACCGAGGCGAAAGCCGAAACAGCAGTCCTCGTGGCGCTCATCACTCCGCAACAGGATGAGCGGCGCACGACCGAGTATCTCGACGAGTTGGAGTTTCTGGCTCACACCGCCGGAGCTGTGACCATCAAACGCTTCACCCAGCGTGTGCAAGGTCCCAGCCAGGTCTCCTATGTGGGCAAAGGCAAACTTGAAGAGATACGTGCATTCATTGTTGCTGAGGAGGACGCTGAGCGCGAGGTAGGTATGGTCATCTTCGATGATGAACTCTCGGCCAAGCAGTTGCGCAATATCGAGCAGGTGCTGAAGGTGAAAATCCTCGACCGCACCTCGCTCATCCTTGACATCTTTGCCATGCGCGCTCAGACGGCCAACGCCAAAACGCAGGTGGAGTTGGCGCAGTACCGTTACATGTTGCCTCGCTTGCAGCGCCTGTGGACGCACCTCGAGCGTCAGGGCGGCGGCTCCGGTTCCGGCGGTGGCAAGGGCAGTGTAGGTCTGCGTGGACCTGGTGAGACCCAGTTGGAGATGGACCGCCGCATCATCCTCAACCGTATGAGCCTGTTGAAGCAGCGTTTGGCCGACATCGATCGCCAGAAGAGCACCCAGCGCAGCAACCGTGGGCGCATGATACGTGTGGCGCTCGTGGGCTACACCAATGTGGGTAAGTCTACGCTCATGAACCTCCTTTCCAAGAGTGAGGTCTTTGCCGAGAACAAACTCTTCGCCACCCTTGACACCACCGTCCGCAAGGTCATCATCGACAACTTGCCCTTCCTGCTCTCCGACACAGTAGGTTTCATTCGCAAGTTGCCCACCGACCTCATCGAATCGTTCAAGAGCACGCTCGATGAAGTGCGCGAGGCTGATCTGCTCGTGCATGTCGTGGACATCTCACATCCCGACTTCGAAGAGCAGATTAAGGTGGTCGACAAGACCCTCGCCGACCTCGGTTGTGCCGACAAGCCGCAGATGATCCTCTTCAATAAGATTGATGCCTACACCTTCACGCCCAAGGACGAGGACGACCTCACGCCTGCTACTCGTGAGAATATGCCGCTGCCCGACCTCATGAAGACGTGGATGGCCAAGATGAATGGCGACTGTCTTTTCATCAGCGCCCGTGAGCGT
>CADCOX010000152.1 GCA_902803195.1 uncultured Bacteroidales bacterium | reverse complement strand
TGTGCTGCAGACTCGCGGCCGTTCTTAGAACTACCTACACCTTTTTTATGTGCCATGTTTCTTAGGGGTTTTAGTGGTTAAGCAATAACTTCTTTGATATTCAACTCGGTGAACTGCTGGCGATGACCGTTCAGCTTGCGATAGCCCTTGCGACGCTTCTTGTGGAAGACGAGGACCTTGTCGCCCTTGACGAGCGGTGAAACGACTTCGCAGACGACCTTTGCACCTTCGACGGTGGGAGCACCCACGGTGATAGCACCTTCGTTGTCTACCAATAACACTCTCTCAAATTCAACAGTCTGCTGTGCTTCGGCACCCTGGATGTGGTACACGAACAGCTTCTTGCCTGCTTCGGCTTTGAACTGTTGACCGTTAATCTCTACGATTGCGTACATTTTTGGTTGTGATGTATTTAACGGGTTTTACCGTGAGGCGGGCTACCTTCGTGGTGCCGCTTTACTGAGCCCCTTCGGTCTCAAATCGGCCGCAAAAGTACAACTTTCTTTTGAAATGGCCAAAGTTTTTGCCTGGTTTTTAATCTTTTTTGCAATTCGTTTTCTTTAGCAGCGAGATTGTTCTTTGCTGTGTGACCTTCACATATGGACGCGCAGTCTCACACATATGGACGCGCAGTCTCACACATATGGACGCGCAGGCTCACACATATGGACGCGCAGGCTTACACATATGGACGCGCAGGCTTACACATATGGACGCGCAGGCTCACACATATAGACGTGCAGGCTCACACATATGGACGTACAGGCTCGAAGGGTTACAAAGCAGGATTTGTCATGCTCGGGACGATGTCACCTACTTATTTCAGGGCGCGTTCCTTCAAGATGCCATGACGATAGGCATAGAGCAACTCCTTGAGTTCCTCGATCTGCGCCATTAGCTCGTGACCTTTATCGGTATCGCGCACACGCAAACGCCGTCCGCTGAGTTCGACAATCTGTTTTGAACTGCGGATGTCCGTTCCTTGGCGAATGGCTTCCTTGGCGCTCGTGAATGGCTCATGCTGAATGAGTTCGAAGCCGCGACTGTGGTAGACGAGCGTGTAGCCTGCGATGCCTGTCGTATCGTGATAGGCCTTGGAGAGTCCGCCGTCGATGACCATCAGTCGGCCGTCTGCTTTGATGGGGCTTTCGCCGCCTGCTACGCGTACGGGCACATGCCCGTTGATGATGTGTCGATGGCTGCCTTCGACGCCAAAAGCATCGAGGATTCGGTCGCATACCTCGGCGTTGTTGCGCAACTGGTAGTAGTAGCCTTTCTTTTCCTCGTGCGTCCGTTTGTCACGAAGAAAATAGCGCTCGAAGGTGGCCATGCGGTCCTTGTCGAAGAGCGGGGAGTCCTGTCCGCACCAGAGGTACCAGAAGTAGTCCTTGGCGAACTGACGCTCGTCATGAGGCGTGTCGGCATTGAAGGCTGCACGCATGGTCATCCCGATGTGGTGTAGGAGGTCGCGGCCACTATACCGATGTCCGTTGAGGTCCACCTCCTTGAGCGAACCGTCAGCATTTAAGGGCACGCTGGCATGGAAGAGTAGGTTGCCATTGTAGATGGCGTACATGCATCCATGTGTGAACAGGCATTGGATATGTTTCTGCAGTTTGTCGCTAATGCGGAACGAATGGTGCAGCTGCTTGACCAATTCTGCCTCCTCCGGCGTGAGCTCGAAGGGATGAGCGGCATTCAGGGTGGGGAAGAACGTATCGGTCATCTCATAATCCACGCCATCACATGAGTAGACACCCCGTTGTGTGTCGATGTTCTGAAGCACCAGACGGTCGTTCATCTGCCATTCAGGTCGGCGCAGGATCATCTGTGCCTCCAACTTGAACTGGATGATGCTGATGGCCTTGTGCATCTGTGCGATGAGTCGGCGGGTCTTCTCGTTGTGGGTCGTGTCGTCCTTGTCCAGACGAGGTCCGAAGAGGTCACACGGATCGTCGGCATAGGTCTCCATGGCGAAGGTGGCCAGCGGCACGAGGTTGATGCCATAGCCGTCTTCGAGCGTCTGCAGGTTGCCATAGCGAAGCGACAAGCGCAGCACGTTGGCGATGCAGCAATCGTTGCCAGCGGCAGCGCCCATCCATAGCGCATCGTGGTTACCCCATTGGATGTCGAAGTTGTGATGCTCGCAGAGGCGGTCCATGATGATGTGAGCGCCTGGGCCGCGGTCGAAGATATCGCCGAGGATGTGCAGCTGATCGACAGCCAGTCGTTGGATGACGTCGGAGATGGCGATGATGAACGCATCGGCACGTCCCGTGGATACGATGCTCTCGACGATGCCGTCGAAGTAGGCTTGTTTGTTGATGTCCGATTGTGATTCGTGCAGCAACTCTTCGATGATGTAGGCGAACTCCGGAGGGAGTGCCTTGCGTACCTTCGAGCGGGTGTATTTCGATGAAACCGTCTGGCACACTTTCACCAGTCGTTGGAGCGTAGTGGCGTAAAACGAGGCGTCTGCCTCTGAGTGCTCAGTTTGGTTCTTGATGATCTCTAACTTCTGTTCGGGGTAGTAGATGAGAGTGCACAGCTCGCGCACCTCCTCGTCGTTAAGGGTATCGCCAAAGAGCTCTTTGATCTTACGCTTGATTCGTCCCGACGCATTCTTCAGGATGTGCAGGAAAGCCTCGTATTCGCCATGGATGTCTGCCATGAAATGTTCGGTTCCCTTGGGTAGGTTCAGGATAGCTTCGAGGTTGATGATCTCGGTCGAGGCGGCAGCTATGTTGGGGAAACTTTGTGCGAGCAACTGCAGCACGCGCAGGTCGGTTTCTATTCGTTGGCTCATAGGGGTTCAGTTGTTCTGTTTGATGAAATGCAGGGCCTGCCATCCCTCGTAGCTTCGTTGGTCGTGCAGCTCCATTCCGAGTGCCGTGGCACGTTGGGTCAATGGCTCCACATCCTCCTCGAGAAAACCGCTCAGGACGAGGTGTCCGTCGGACTTTAGGCAGCCGACAAAGGCAGGCATGTCGGCCAGCAGAATGTTGCGGTTGATGTTGGCCAGCAGAATGTCGGCCTGAGGGGCTGTAGCCAAAGCGCTTACATCGCCTTCGACGACGATGGCTTCGACGCCATTCAAAGCCATATTGTCCAGCGTGTTGCGCACGCTCCATTCGTCGATATCGTAGGCAAATACTTGGGCCGCACCCAACTTGAGTGCCGCTATGCCGAGCACGCCCGTACCGCAACCTGCGTCAATGACCGTAGCGCCATGAAGAGGGAGTAGGGGAGAGCCGTCAGCCTCGGTAGCGGTCAGCAGACCGAGGATCATGCGCGTCGTGGCATGTTCGCCGCTGCCGAAGGCCTGCCGAGGGACGATCTGTATGTCCAGGCCTTCGAGGATATGGATAGGCTCGAAATGATGTTCAGCCTCCCATGTGGCATTCCAGTTCTCGTCGGGAACCGGTTGGCAGCTGAAGGTGATGGCCAGAGCAAAAGCTTCGAACGTCGAGCAGACATCGTTGATGACATCCTGTACAGCCATTTCGTCGTAGAAAGATTGCTGTATATAGGCCGTCAGCCCCGTATCAGTAGGCTCGAACGTCTCGAACCCGATGTCTGCCAGCGAGGCGGCCAGCACATCGCCAGCCGCCTCGGTATAAGGCGTGATTTCGAAACGGACTTCGAAATACTTCATCGCTTTGACTTCTTTATTTCTTCTTGTTGTCGCCAGCCGATTCGGCAGTAGCCTTCTTCACCTCGGGCTTAGCCTTGTAGCGCTTGTTCAGTCCTGCTACCACTTCCTTCGTGATGTCGTACTTTGGGTTGGCCAGCAGGATGTTATCGCCTGAACGCGAGAGGATGTAGTCGTACTTCTTGCCCTTGTTGTAGGTCTTGAGGAAGGCCTGGATGGAATCGCGCATCTCAAGCGTCAGTTGAGCTTGCTCATTGCCCAGCTCGTTCATCAGTCGCTGCTCCAGTTCGGCTAGATCCTGCTGCTCGCGAGCAAGTGCGTTCTGAGCGCGTTCCAGTTCATCGCGAGTGGTGAAGCCGTTACTCTCGTATTTCTTCTGAAGCGCATTAGCATGATTCTGGAGGGCACGCTGCTTCTCGGCAAGTGTCTTTTGGGCGTTCTCGCCTTTCTGATTGAGCAGCAAGTTGTGGTCCTTGCAGAACTGGTATTGGCTCATCAGGCTGTCCACTTCGACATAAGCAATCTTCAGCCCCGTCGATTCCACCTTAGAGGATGCGGTGTTCTCGGGCGCGTCGCCCTCTTTGTTACTGTTGCAAGCGGTCAGAGCTACTACTCCGAGCGCAAGGATAAGGAGTTTTTTCATAATCATTTATAGATATCTAATTTTCAATTATCAACCTTTCAACTTCTCCACTTCACAACTTCTCCACCTTTTCCCTCGCATGCTTGCGGGTTTTCAAGTGGTAGCGCTCAATGGCATCCATGCTCTCAACGCAATGAATGCCCCGTTCGCGCATGGCTTTCGAAGCGCCTATGTGGGTCATTGGCCCTCGAGCGTCGCCACGAACGAGCAATTTCAGCGCCAGTAAAGCGATGGCAATAGCAATAATTCCTGCAGTCAAAAGCAATATTTTCAGCATTTCGTGCGTTATATTGTAGTAAAAGTTTTGCAAAGATAGTGTATTCTTTCAAGCTGACAACCCTTTTCGACCGACTTTAACCTAAAATAACACTACTTCAATGGAAAAAACAGAACTACGCCCTGCTCACGTCTTCGAGATGTTCGCACGTATTAATGCTGTTCCTCGCCCATCCAAGCGCGAGGAGAAAATGATAGCCTTCCTCAAGGACTTTGGCGAAAGCTTGGGTCTTGAGACCTTGGTCGACGCTGCGGGAAACGTCCTCATCCGCAAGCCTGCTACCCTTGGAATGGAGAACCGCCCCACTATCATCCTGCAGAGCCACATGGACATGGTATGCGAGAAGAATGCCGATGTCGACTTCGATTTCGACAAGGATGCCATTCAGACCTACATCGACGGCGAATGGATGCGTGCCAAGGGAACTACCCTCGGCGCTGACGATGGTATAGGATGCGCTATGGAGATGGCCATCCTTACCGACGATACAATCAAGCATGGCCCGCTCGAGTGTGTCTTTACGCGTGACGAAGAGACGGGCCTCACAGGTGCAGAGGGGATGCAGCCCGGCTTCATGACAGGGCAGATGCTCATCAACCTCGACTCCGAGGATGAGGGCGAGATTTTCGTCAGTTGTGCGGGTGGTTGTCGCACGACGGCCACGTTCCGCTTCACGCCCGAGGCGGCTCCTGCCGATGCCTTTTTCCTTCGCCTTACGGTCAAAGGCCTCACGGGTGGTCATAGTGGCGATGATATCGACAAGAAACGCGCCAATGCCAACAAACTCCTTGCTCGCTATCTCTACGATGGCCTTAAGGCTTGGGGACTTCGCCTTAGCGATATCCAGGCGGGCGGCCTTCACAACGCCATTCCGCGCGAAGCATCTTGTCTCGTTTGCATCCCCTTTAAATATAAGGAACAGGCGCGCGTGCAATGGAATCTCCTTGCCGCAGCGGCTCAAGAGGAGTTCAGCACGACTGAACCTACGATGGAGTTCCTGCTTGAGAGTGCCGATGCAGCAGCTACTGTCCTCCCCGAGGACGTCAACCGCCGTCTCATCCTAGCCCTACAGGGTGTCGACAACGGCGTCTACGCCATGAGTCAGGACATCCCGCTCGTTGAGACCAGCAGCAACTTGGCCAGCATTCGTCAGACCGAGCCGGGCGTCATCTTCGTCAACAGTAGCCAGCGCAGCTCCTTCCTCTCCAACCGACTGAATATGGCTCATACCGTTGCCGCTGTCTTCGAACTCGCAGGTGCCGAGGTCGAGATAGGCGAGGGTTATCCTGGATGGGCGATGAATCCCAAGAGCGAACTCCTCCGCATCAGCCGTGAGCAATACGTTCGCCTCTTCCACAAGGAGCCTGTCGTTCGTGGCATCCACGCAGGCCTTGAGTGCGGCCTTTTCTCCGAGAAGTATCCTGGCCTCGACATGGTCAGCTTCGGCCCTACGCTCCGTGGCGTCCATTCGCCTGACGAGCGCCTGCTCATCCCCACCGTCGACATGGTCTGGCGTCATCTCCTTGCCATCCTCGAGAATGTATAAGAAGTGCATCATAGTTTTGGTCGCCGTCGTGAGCTGTTGGCTCGCGGCGTGCGACGACTACGATTCGTTCACCACCGACCGCTCAGCTACGCTGCAGTTCAGTTCCGACACAATCCGCTTTGATACCCTACTGGCCACCGTCCCCTCCAGCACGCAGACGCTGGCCATCTACAATCGGGGCGACCGAGGCGTACGCATTATCGAGGCGTGGCTCGAAGGTGGTGCCAGCAGTCCTTTTCGCCTGAACATTGATGGGCAGGACATGAGTCGTTCAGCCGCCAATCGTGTAGGCGATTTCGACATCTTTCGTCGTGACAGCATCATCGTTCGTGCCGAGGTGACGCTTCCCGAATTCACTACCGACGACCCATGCGAGGTTACCGATGCCCTCGTCCTGCGCCTTGAGAGTGGCGTCGAACAACGCGTACCGCTTGTTGTCGTGGGGCGTAACGCTTATTTTCTAAAGGCACGTACTCTATTGTCTGACACCACGTTCACTCCAAGGCGTCCCATCGTCATCTACGATAGCCTTGTCGTCGCTAAAGGTGCTACGCTGACCCTCA
>CADCOX010000151.1 GCA_902803195.1 uncultured Bacteroidales bacterium | reverse complement strand
GGCAGCGTAGACATAACAGAGTTGACGGCTGACGTCAAAGCAGAGAAAACAGATGGCTTCCGTCGCCATCTGGAGGTGCGTGATGCTGAGGAAAACGGTTTGCTTGAGGGTAGCCGTGTCATCAAGCACGACGGCTATTACTACCTGCTGATGATCTCTTGGCCACGCACGGGCCGCCAGCAGTTGGCCTATCGTAGCCGCAGTCTCGATGGCGAGTGGGAGAAGCGTGTCATCCTGAAGAGTGCATTCGGTGGTTTCCCCTTTGTGGGACAAGGCACTATCGTCGATGGTGCTGACGGGCGGTGGCACGGCGTCATCTTCCAAGACCGCGGTGGCGTTGGCCGCATCCTCACGTTGAGTCCTGTTCGTTGGGTGGACGGTTGGCCCATGATTGGCGATGAGTCTGGACACGTGACGCCCTGCGCCGAGGTCGCCGTGGTAACGAAAGACCGCCAATGGAACCACAATCCCGACTCGACGGCCTTCAGCTACGATGCCCGCAAGCAGGTGCTTGAGTTGCGTACAAATCATCTGGCTGAGAACCTGCCGATGGCTCGCAACACACTGACGTGGCGTATGTTTGGCCCTGAATGTGCTGACACGGTTTGCCTCGATATTCGCAAGATGCGCGATGGCGACTGTGCCGGTTTCGCAGCTTTCAATGGCGACTCGGGCGTGTTGACCATACGACGCGAGGGCCGCAAGACGTTCCTCACGATGACTGAGGAAAGCATGGAGATGAACAACCGAAAGCAAGTGACGGCCAACCGCGTCACGGAGAAGGCGCGTCTGGACATCACAGGACGTCGCCGCGTCTGGCTCAGCATCCATGGTGACTTCCGTCCAGGACGCGATATTGCCACGTTTCAATATAGCCTCGATGGACGCACGTGGAAACCGATAGGTTCTGAGTTCAAGATGCGCTTTGACTATCGCCGTGTTTTCATGGGCACTCGCTTCGCTGTATTCAACTATGCCACGAAAGCTAAAGGAGGGGTAGTGAAAGTTGAAAAGTTGAAATATTGAGAAGTTCTTCAGACTCGCTTGCGCTCGAAGAAGCGGCAAGGCCGAGCGGACGGGATAATAGGCAATGGATTTTGGATAATGGACAATTGAATAATGATAAAGGACGATGAACAATAGAAGTTTTCATTTGGTATGCCTTGTGGCTGTGTGCCAATTGTTGGCAGTCTTCCCCGCAATGGCTGGGAGCGATAGCGGACGTCAGAAGTATGCGAACGATAGCGAACGCTTGTGGTATGATGCACCAGCCCGAGTGTGGCATGAAGCGTTGCCGTTGGGCAACAGTCGCTTGGGCGCAATGGTTTATGGCGGCACAGATGTCGCAGAGATTCAGTTGAACGAAGAGACATTCTTCAGTGGCGGACCACACAACAACAACAGCAAGACCTCTCTTCAACATCTCGACGAGGTGCGGCGCTTGATCTTCGAGGGCAAGGACCGCGAGGCCGCCGCCATCATTGACCGCGAGTTCATCCCTGGCCCTCATGGCATGAAATATCTTACGTTGGGCTCGCTCAAGATGAATTTCGGTCATCGTGCGCCGACAAGTTATGAACGCAGCTTAGATCTCCGTCAAGCTGTAGCCACTACCACCTATATTCACAACCAAGTGCAGTACACGCGCACGGCTTTCGCCTCACTAGCTGACAGCGTGCTCATCGTCCACGTCAAGGCCAACCGCCGTGGTGCTCTCGCCTTCACGCTACGCCACTCGTGTCCGTTGCTGACCACCAACAGCGTTGCCTCCACCGATGCTCGTGGACGTGGCCTCCTCACGACCAGCATTCAGGGCGTCGGCCATGAGGGCATTCCTGCCTCCCTGACTGCTAAGTGCAGCATCGTCGTGCAGACCGATGGCCGTGTGACTGCCGTATCCGATTCGCTCTCTATCGAAGGTGGTACAGAGGCCACCATCTATCTGGCTGCTGCCACCAATTTCGTCAATTACAAAGATGTCAGCGGCGATGCCGATGCGCGCAATCGTCGTTTTCTTGAGGCTGCAACGAAGCGCAACTTTGGTGCTCTGTTGAAGCGCCATTTGAAGCGTTATCAACAGCAGTATGAGCGCGTGAGCTTGCAGTTGGGCACGCTTGCAACGGGGACACCGCTCACGACTTCCAACCGCCTCGCCCGTTTCTATGACGAGGGTAGCCGGGACCTGGGGCTTGTTGCGTTGATGTTCAACTTCGGGCGCTACCTACTCATCAGTTCATCACAACCTGGCGGTCAGCCCGCCAATCTACAAGGCATCTGGAACGACAAAACCAACGAACTCTGGGATTCCAAATACACCATCAATATCAACACCGAGATGAACTATTGGCCTGCCGAGGTCTGTGGTCTTACAGAGACGGCCGAGCCGCTGTTCGACTTGATTCGCGACCTGAGTGTGACGGGTGCTGAGACGGCACGTACGATGTATGGCTGTCGTGGTTGGGTCGCCCATCATAATACGGACCTTTGGCGCATCGCTGGTCCTGTTGATGGCGCTTTCTGGGGCATGTTCCCCAACGGCGGTGCTTGGTTGACAACGCACCTTTGGGAGCACTACCTCTACACGCTTGACACCGATTTCCTGCGCCGTTATGAACCTGTGTTGCGCGGCGCGGCACAGTTCTACCTTGATTATATGGTGGAGCGCGATGGCGAGTTGTTGGTGGTTCCCAGCGTGTCGCCTGAACATGGTGGCCGTGGCCGTCAGACGCCCATCTGTGCTGCTTGTACGATGGACAACCAGATTGTCAACGACGCCCTCACGCAAGCGTTGCGCGCTGCCGAGGTTCTGAACATCGATCCAGATTGGCAGCAGCAGTTGCGCACGGCCATAGCCAAATTACCACCTATGCGCGTCGGGCAGTACGGACAACTGCAAGAGTGGCGTGAGGATCTCGACGATCCGCATGATCAGCATCGTCACCTCTCGCACCTCTATGGTCTCTATCCCTCCGCACAGATTTCTCCCTTCACCACGCCCGACCTCTGGCGCGCCGCCCGAGTGACACTGGAGCAGCGTGGCGATCAGGCCACGGGCTGGAGCCTTGGCTGGAAGACCTGCTTCTGGGCGCGTATGTTCGATGGCAATCATGCCTACAAGATTATCTCCAATATGCTTCGTCTGCTGCCCGATGACCGCCACGTACGCGAGTACCCCGACGGTCGCACCTACCCCAACCTTTTCGATGCTCACCCGCCTTTCCAGATTGATGGAAACTTCGGCGTCACGGCAGGAATCGCCGAGATGCTCCTGCAGAGCCATGACGGTGCACTCCATCTGTTGCCCGCCCTGCCCGATGCTTGGCCGCAAGGCCGCATTCGTGGGTTGCATGCTCGTGGAGGCTACACCGTGGACATTACGTGGCAGGGTGGTCGGCTCGCAACGGCCACCATCATACCTAAGCACAGCGGTACCCTGCTCCTGCGCACCAGCGTCTCCTTAGATAAGGGCACGCTCGTCAAACACTACAACGAGATGGGCATCAGCGAATATGAGTTGCCTGTGCGAGCTGGCAAGGCTGTTACCCTCATGGCGAGATAAGGGAATGTTAACGATAACGTTAACGTTAACGGGAACTTTTTTAACGAAAACGATAACGTTAACGAAAACGAAATCTTTTTTAACGGGTGCTCGCCCCAAAGGGACGCTTGATAATTCAAGAACGAAAACGTTAACGAAAACGAAAATGATATCCACTCTACTATCCTACGATAAGAATACACTCCGTAAAATTCTATTTGTCACCCTGTGCTGTTTCGCTTTAGTCGGTTCAGCTGATGCACAGCAACGTCGTCCCATCGACTCGCGCCATCCTGCTTGGCTCGTTCACATTGACGTTTGGAATAAAGCAGACCCACAGAAGATAATAGATCTCATCCCTGCTAATGTCCGTCCCTACGTCATCATGAACTTGTCGCTTTCCTGTCAGTACGACAAGGAGCGGAATGTCTACAAGATGCCGCAGAATGCCATCCGTACCTATAAGTCATGGGCCACCATCTGCCAGAAGAATGGCCTCTGGTTCACCTGCCAGCCTGCCAGCGGCGGTCACACCCATATCCAGGACGATGACCTCGAGACCTTCGAGTACTTCTATCGCCGTTATCCCAACTTCCTCGGTTGGAACTACGCCGAGCAGTTCTGGGGCTTCGACGAGGCCGGCGATCTCAGTTCCAGCAGTCAGGTGAATCGTATAGCCCTCTTCGCCAAGTTAGTGCGTATGGCCCATGAGTACGGCGGTTTCCTGACCGTCTCTTTCTGCGGTAACATCTGGAGCCACCCGCTCAACCCGCTGGGCATGATGAAGCGCAATGCCGACTTGCTGAAGGCATGCCGTGAATATCCCGAGGCGATGCTCTGGCTCTACAAGTACACGACCTCATCGTGTTTCTACAACAACGAGAGCGTCACCTATGGCCCTTTCATCGCAGGCTTAGCCAAGAGCTACGGCGTCCGTTATGACAACTGCGGATGGAACGGCGCCCTCAGCAGCATCCTGGGCGAGGGGCACAACAGGAAATACCCCATCGCCGCAGGCATCGGTACCGTCATGGAGCAGACGTGTGTTAACGGCGGTTCCGTGTGGGATGGCCCTGAGCTTATCTGGACAGAGGACTTTGAGAACCTGCAGAACACCACAGTCTCGGGCTACACGCGTCGTAACTGGGGTGTCTTCCCGGGGTTCAAGAGCGCATGGCTAGATATGTTCCAGAAGATAGTGGATGGCACTATGTACATCCCCTCTCGCGAGCAAGTAATCGACAAGACCAAACTCGTGATTGTCAACAACGTCACTACGGGCAACGACGAGGATAAGTACGCTGCCTGGGGCAGCCTCTACGACGGTTTGTATAAGCAGACAGACCCCTTCAACCGAGGTTACGGGCAGTGGATGGACAACTACTGCTACTTCAAGAGCACGGGTCGCTACGGCGCCATCCCCATCGTGAACGGCCTCTACGACGACCTCGCCAAGAGCATTCCCGTGCAGGTCAATAAAACTGCCTACGCCTCGCGTTGGACAACTCAGAAGAAGAAGGTCGACGAGTTCAACAAGTTGTATGAGGAAGTGAGCACCGGCGACCTCTACGTCAATCGTTTCCACAATCAACTCGTCACCTACACGCCCAACACCTACCTCAACACGCGCAAGACGGCTTCGGCGCGCATCCCGCTGCTCTACAATAGCTGCGACTCGCTTCTGCTGACCTACGGCAAGCTCTCGTCGGGCATCGTTCATGAGCTGGCCGACCGCATTGACCTCTACTTGAACAACTACCGCACTGACACCACGACCATGCAGACGGACATCATCAGCGTGAAGGGTGCCACCGCCCGTCCTTCCTACAACCTGAAGAAACGTGCTGCCGCTACGGTGAGTGCCGCTGAGGAATGGAATGCAGAGATGGGGCTCTACACCTTGAACGTTCGCCACAATGGACCTGTGGACGTCTCCATTCACTGCGCTGGTAGTGCCTCCGACCTACGCATCGATACCGTCAGCACCACCGCATTGGAACTGCCGAAGCAGCCTGTTGAATACAAAGGTCCCATCATCGTGGAAGCCGAGGATATGGACTACAAGAACATCAAGAGTTGTGTCCTCGACCCCTACAATGCTTACCCCAGTGTGCGTGGCCACGCTGGCAATGGATTCATGGACATGGGCACTAGCACTTCGGGCGCTCTCCGTCATGTGCTGACGCACGCGCGTGCAGGCGCTTATCAAATTATAGTGCGCTATACGGCTCCTACACGCAGCGCACGCGTGTCGGTCAGCGTGAACGGCACGCGTAGCACGCTCATGCTGGAGCAGACGGCTACCAACGAGTGGCGCAAAGCCGCTGTCGACGCCGTCTTGAACGAAGGCGCGAACAACCTCATCATTACCAATATGAGCGGCGCTCCCTTCTACATCGATCAGGTCGTCTATCAGCCAACCGACACCGAGGTCGAGCGATTCCGTGTCACCCTGCGGGATGCCGAGCATGGCCGCGTCCTCTCAGACGTGGCCGAAGCTGCCGAGGGTCAGACCGTTGCACTTACCGTCCTACCCGAGGCAGGCTATGCCTTGACCGCTTGGAACGTCATCCACGGAGGCATCACGGTGGCGAAGGACGGCACCTTCACCATGCCCGATGACAACGTAACGCTTCAGCCCGTGTTCTCGGATACGACCATCGTCTATGCCCTCGACTTCACCGATGTCCTCAGCGGTACCATTCCAGCGGGATGGCGCTGCGTTCAGGAGTCGAACACCGTACACGAGTACCCTGGCAATTTCAGCCAAGGAGCTCGCACCTTCGTCGGGTTCAAAGGCTATCAGGGCAAGGCGCTCTATTGGCGTGAGGTAAGTTGCGAATACGGGCGTCAGGCGTCGCGTCCACTCCACTTGTCGGCTGGCCGCTACCGTCTGACCTTTGCGATGGCCGCTTGGAAGCAGGCCCCAAGCTATAGCGTCCGCATACTGAACGGAAGCGGCGAGGCCATCGCTCAGGTCGCGACGTTGAAGGCAGCGCCCAATGTCAATGGCAACACTTCGGCCGCGGTCAGTTCGGCCGCCGAACAGACGTTGGAGTTCGACGTCGCCGTGGCCGCCAACTATGTCATCTCGTTCCAGAACCTCGACGCTGTTGGCGGTTTCGACGAGTTCCTGCTACTCAAGTGCCAGCTGAATAGCGTCCCCGACCCGACGGGAGTCATGGCTACGCGCGACGGCACGAGCCAGCAGCCTGCCATTTTCAACCTTCAAGGTGTCCGGCAGCCTACCCTCCGCAGGGGCGTGAACATCGTGCGTCTCGCCGATGGCACCGCACGCAAGATCATCGTCCGATAGATATTGAATCCTAAATAATAGAATCCACATGAAAAAACTACTCTCTCTACTGCTGATGGCTGCCGCGATGACAGCCACGGCCCAGAACCCTTACCTCCCGCTGTGGGAACACTTGCCCGACGGAGAGCCACGCGTCTTTGAGGATCCCGACCATC
>CADCOX010000150.1 GCA_902803195.1 uncultured Bacteroidales bacterium | reverse complement strand
GACCATCGGCATGGACCTGAACTACAGCCTCGCCACCAACCAGCCTTCGCTCATCAGCACGCTGGCCTACCGCGACCTGACCGACCCTTTGTTCATCACCGAGGGCAGCCCCAACCTCAAGGATACGCACACCAACGACCTCTCGCTCAACTTCAACTCCATGCTCGCCAAGCAGCAGCTCTCGCTCAGCGCCACCGTAGGCTACACCCACAACGACCGTATGACCCGTAATGCCCTCACTTATCAGCCCTCCACCGGCATTTATACCAGTCGGCCGGAGAACGTGCCCGGCGGCCATACGTGGAACTTCCGGCTGACCTATGACCAAGGCTTCGGCGATGTCGTGCGCTTGCGCAACAACTTCCGCCTCACCGCCGAGCATAGCTATGCCTTCCTCACTCAACTTGTCCCTTCAAAGACCCCTCTAAATCTCCCCGTCAGGGGAGACTTTCCTTTTCCGATGGACGACACTGCGCCAGCCTCTCGAGCGAAGCGAGGCTCTCCCCCTGGCGGGGGAGCGGGGAGAGGGTCTGCTGGGGGTGGGTCTGCAGGGTCTTCTATTCTCAACCGCCAGAGCCAGCTTAATCCTTTTGAGAACCTCACCATCAGCATGGACTGGACGTGGCTGAAGGTATCAGTCTACGGCGAGCTCAATGCCAACCGCCTGCGCTACTCCGACGCTGCGGAGCAGAACACCATCCAGTGGAATAACCGCTTCGGCGCGGAAGGCGAGCTCACGCGCGGTCGCTTTGTCGTCAAGACGCAAATCTACGAGCGGATGTATCGCGGCTACACCATCGAAGCGATGAACCGCAATATGCTCGTCTGGGACGCTTCAATAACCTGGAAGATACTGAAGAACAAGGCCAAACTCACCCTTGAAGTGGACGATATCCTCAACAACAAAGACCACAAATACTACACGCAGACAGCCTATCAGCAGACCACCTCATGGAGCGATTTCCGCCACCATTATGCCAGCCTCACCTTCACCTACCATCTCGACGCTAAAGTCAAGGATTGAACTTTCTCTTGTTATGTTTTAGATTGGCCTACGGCCTTCGCTCTGCGTTTGCAAAGCGACCTGAAAACCAATGGGATTCGGAACTTGGAAAAATTGAATCAAGCCTTGAAAAGAGCGAGGCAGCAGCTGGCGCAGCGGCCTTCAACGAATCGTGCGCTTGTGCATGGTCGAGGAGCCGTCGGGCATTAGGCGCTGCTCGATGAACAGACCGCGGCGGGGCGGAGTGGGCAGGGCTATCCCCTGAAGGCTGAAATAGCGGACGGCATAAGGAGCAGGATGAGCGGCGCGGATGTCCGTCGGGAGGGGTGCCACGGCCGTCGGCAGAATGACCCAACGCAGGCGCGTGCGGTCGGCATGAAGGGCAAAGATGTTCAAGGGCCCACCCTTGCCGTCGGGGTCGGGATTGCCGACATTGAAGAGCCGTTGTCCGCTGGCATCGGCATCGAGGAAGAATGCCGCATGGTTGTTGTCGTGCTTGGCATAGCGCGGATAGATGGTGGCAGGCGTTTGAGAGAGGTAGTTGTCGATGACGAGGTAGGCCCCGCTCTGCTGATTGCGCACGCGGTAGAGGCCGTCGCCGGCCGCTTCGAGCGTCCATAGCGCTGCAGGCTCGCTGGCCAACGGGTCCTCGGCACCCTCGAGGATGGCCTGCTCGGCCAGCCCGATGCGATAGACGATGGAGTCGCGGACGCCGTCCTTGGCCGGCACGCTGAAGAGATAGCGGCGCTGGATGTCGGTGCCTGCTACGCTGACGCCCGAGCCCGACATGGTGCCATAGCTGAAGATATTATAGGTCTTCGAAGGGTCGAAACCCGCGAGTGCCATCACCTGCGAGGCAGGCACCTCGGCAAAGGTGAAGACCATGTCGGCGCGGTCGAAGGTGCCGGAACCCCATATCCAGTCGGCATCGAACCCACGCGCACGAATCTGATAGTTCTTGTTGGCCGGGCAGTTGATGCGATACATGGCCACCGGCGTGGAGAGCCCCGACTGCGAGGGCTGCTGGTCGCCCGTATAGTTGATGGTCAAGAGCGTAGGCGTCGGACTCTGCCCGATGCGGTCGTCGCCGTCGCCTGTGGTGCCGTTGGTGGCAGCCATGTAAGTGCCCGTGGAGCAGTTGCGCAAGTGGTAGCCGCCCTCCACCGCCTTGATTTCCCACAGCTGGGCGGGGCTGTCCCACTGGAAGTCGGCCGTGGCGCCGAGGCTGCCGCCGAGCGTGAAGGTCAGGTACTTGGGGACGCCGTTGAGGTTAGTGCTGGAGTTGTAGGGCACGGTAGCGTAATTGACGATGCGATAGAGGTAGCCCTCGCGCGGGACGAAGGTCTGCGTGCCGGCTGCCGTGCCGCGTCCGGGTTTCATGTATTCGTTGTTCACCGAGACGATGGCAGAGTAGGACGATTCGGCCTCGTCGGTGATGGCCTTGAGGCGGAAGAAGTAGACCTGGTCGGCCGTGAGCCCCGTCAGATTGACCATTGTGACGCGCCCTCCGAGGCGCTTCACCTCCGTGAAATGGGTGCCGTCCTCGGACTGTTCTACGATGATGTTCTTCGCCACAGCCTCGCCGTTCGTCCAGGTGAGGCGTACGGCCGTCTTGCCCAAGAGCGTGGCGACGACATTCTGAGGCGGAACGAGGAAGGTGGTCTTCTGGGCGAGGCTGTTGACGTAGTGCTCGATGTTGGTGTAGCCTCCGCCGAGGGTGTAGGCATTGGCGTCATTGCTCTGGGGGTTCAGGCCATTGGCGCGCTCCCAGTCGTCGGCCATGCCGTCGTTGTCGCTATCCGAAGGACGAGAGCCGCCCGAAAGGGTGCCGATGCCTCCGACATTGTCTTCGTTGGTGATGAACTCGCCTTTGGTGCCGAGCGAGGTCAACTGCTCGATGTAGCGGCGGTCGTGGATATCGCGCACACGCGAGGCCCCGACGTGCTCCACCACGGCCGCGTAGGCCTCGGCTGCGCTCTCCAGGTGCATTGGGTGCTGGACGTTGAAGTAAGGTTTCTGCATGGCGGTGGCGTTGTGGTGGTCGGTGATCAGCCGCCCGTTCAACTGCCCGTCTTTGTTGCCGTCGTAGTAGTTGCCTGTCGAGTACAGGTGGTCGGTTTCGGTCCAGTCGTCGAAGTACTTGTCGCCCGTGGTGCTGGGGCCTGCGATGAAGTAGTTGTTCATCACGTCCTGGTAGTTGTCGGCTGCCGAGTGGCCGCCGATAATGCCCATGGCGTAGTTGTAGACGATATTGTTGTAGTACTGGAGGTAGCATTTCATCTTGGGATTGCGGCTCTTGTTGTCAATCCAAAGGCAGTGGCTGACGGTCCAGTTGCGAGTGCCGTCGGTGATGCTGCCGAAGCGCTGCGGCTCGATGCCTTCGGCGATGATGCAGTTCTGCCAGGTTACGTTGTTGGCATCCTTGATGTGGACGTTGTCCCACGGCCCCCAAGAGATGCTGCAGTGGTCCATGATGAAGTTCTCGCAGTTGTCGAGCGTCAGCGTACATTTGCTGCTGTTGACGCTCTTGCCGCCCCGCATGCGGATGTAGCGCATGATGATGTTCTTGCTCTTCGAGGCGATGACGCGTCCGCCGTAGATGGTGATGCCCTCGCCGGGGGCTGTCTGGCCAGCGATGGTCAGGTTGCTGGCTAGGGTGATGCTGGCGTTCGTGATGTCGATGACCCCGCCTACGTCGAAGACGATGATGCGTCCGCTTTTGCTCACGGCATCGGCCAGCGAGCCTGCGCCCGAGGCATTGAGGTTCGTCACATGGTAAACGGCGCCGCCGCGCCCTCCCGTGGCATAGGCCGCAAAGCCCTCGGCACCCGGGAAGGCCAGCTGCTGGGCTACGGCCGTCGTGCTGAGCATCGACATCAGCACGACGGACAATAGAATAGTGAAACGTCTTTTCATCTTGTTTTGCGTTTATTGTCCGAGGTCGATGCGTGCACACCAGCCGCCGTTGCGGACCATGTGGATGGGTAGGGTAGTGGTGCTGCTGACTTGACTCTCCTGGCGGAGGTAGTCCATGGCCATGATGTGGGCGTTGACGCCGTCGGCAAAGCTTGTCATCTTGTACTGCTTGCCTGCGGGCAGGAAGTCGAGCTTGATGGTGATGTCGCGCCCGTTGTTGTTGGTGATG
>CADCOX010000149.1 GCA_902803195.1 uncultured Bacteroidales bacterium | reverse complement strand
TTGATGGGTACACCGGCGTCCATCAGAGCAAGGGTACCTGCGCAGACGGTAGCCATAGAGCTGGAACCGTTGCTCTCGAGGATGTCGCTGACGACACGTACGGTGTAGGGATAGTCGGCAGGAATCTGACCCTTCAGGGCGCGCCATGCGAGGTGGCCGTGACCAATCTCGCGGCGGCCTACGCCGCGCTGGGCCTTAGCCTCACCCGTTGAGAAGGGCGGGAAGTTGTAGTGAAGCAGGAAGCGCATGTAGGAGCGGTCGAGGACGTCGTCAACGAGCTTCTCGTCGAGCTTCGTGCCGAGGGTGACGGTCGAGAGCGACTGGGTCTCACCACGGGTGAAGATGCTGCTTCCGTGAGGGCCGGGCAGCGGGCTGACCTCGCACCAGATGGGGCGGATGTCAGTGGTGCCGCGACCGTCAAGACGGATGCCTTCGTCGAGGATGCAACGGCGCATGGCGTCGCGCTCCACATCGTGGTAATAACGATCGACGAGGGCGTTTTTCTCCTCGAGCTCGGCAGCTTCCATATCAGGATGAGCCTCAGCATAACGGACCTTGAAGTCCTCGCGAACCTTCTCGAAGGCTTCGGCACGGGCGTGCTTCTCGAGTGCCTGCTTGGTAATGTCGTAAGCGGGCTGGTAGCACTCCTTGTTCACCTGCTCGCGCAGTTCCTCGTCGTTGACCTCATGGCAGTACTCGCGCTTGACGTCCTTGCCAAGTTCCTTGCTGAGTTCTTTCTGCAGGCGGCACATAGGTTTGATGGCTTCGTGAGCGACCTTCAGGGCCTGGAGCAGATCCTGCTCGCTGACTTCCTTCATCTCGCCCTCGACCATCATGATGTTCTCTTCGGTAGCACCGACCATGATGTCCATGTCGGCGTCCTTCATCTGCTCGAAGGTGGGATCAACGATATACTCGCCGTTCAGACGGATCACGCGCACCTCAGAGATAGGACCCTCGAAGGGGATGTCCGAGCAGCTGAGAGCTGCAGAAGCGGCGAAGCCGGCCAATGCGTCGGGCATGTCCACGCCGTCGGCAGAATACAGGTTGACATTCACATACACCTCAGCGTGATAGTTGCTGGGGAAGAGGGGACGGAGCGCACGGTCGACAAGGCGACAGGTGAGGATTTCGTCGTCATTAGCCTTACCTTCGCGCTTCGTGAAGCCACCGGGGAAACGTCCGGCAGCCGAATATTTCTCGCGATACTCTACTTGAAGGGGCATGAAATCAGTTCCGGGGACGGCATCCTGAGCGGCACACACAGTGGCCAGGAGCATCGTATTCCCCATGCGGAGCATCACGGCTCCGTCGGCTTGCTTGGCAAGCTTGCCAGTTTCGATGGAAATCTCGCGGCCATCGGGCAACTGGACTGTCTTTGTGATTACGTTCATCTTAGAAATTTACGATTTAACGATTTACAATTCACGATTTTCTACGATCTTGCGTCAAAAATGTTATTGCGTCAATTATGGAAATAAATGCTTATTACTGTCTTTACAACAATGGTTTCAATCAAATACTCTCAAAAAACCGCGCAAAGTTACGGATTTTCGTTTAAAGTTTAGCATTTAATGTCTAAAGAATTCTGGCTGAGGCGTGAAAAAGGGCTCTTTTTATGTTTTTTTAATTATGTTCGCCCGCGCGCGATGTCGCCATGGAGGCTTCGGAGAGCATAACCCAAGCCCATGCGAAGCAGGAGATGCGCACCGCAGGCCGTTCCTCCAACACTTCGACGGCGCCCAAAAGCGTCGTCCCAGTGGTCATGACATCATCCACGAGCATAATATGCTGACCGTCGAGTCCACTGGCATCCTGGAGTTCGAAAACGTGACGGGCGTTCTCGAGGCGTTCGCTTAGCGTGAAGTGGGTCTGCGACTCACGTTCGGCTACACGCCGAAGGCTGCTCGTTAGAACCGGAAGCCCGAGCCTTTCGCCCATGCCACGAGCAATGTACTCTGCCTGATTAAAGCCACGGAAACGCTGGCGGGCACGCGTCAGCGGCAAAGGTAGCAGGGCATCAACGCCATCGAAGAGGCCACTCCCCGCAAGCCGCTCAACAGCTAAGCGTCCCATCCAAGGACCGAGATCGTAGCGACGATGGTATTTCAAAGCATGAATGATATGAGCCGCAACATTACCATGCTCGTAACGCATCAACGCGCCAATACGCTCCAGCTGTTTGTGATCAGCCCAACGACTCACGCGCAGATTGTAGACCCACTCGTGATTGCTCTCGAACGGCAATCGGACTGAACATTCAGCACAGATGTATTGCTCATCGAGCGCCAAACGCTGTCCACAGCCGCAACACAGACGCGGGAAAAGCATGTCACGAAAGCTACGAAATGAGGGTATGGAAGGAAGGGGTGAGATAAGCGTGGAGATTTAGCGTGTAGGGTTTAGGAGTGAGAGTGAAGAGTTCTTAGCAAGGCGACGCATCACAAGGGGATGGAGAATTGAAAGTGAAGGGATAAGAGTTTCGCAAGCTCCGCTTGCTTGGGAGCTAAGGAGTTCGCCAAAACATTCGAAAATTGGATTATATTATTTCGTCTCAACATGCTGAGAGTTTTTATCAACTATCTTATCAAATCGCTCACTAACATCAACCATCCAATCGGGAAGCATCTTTAAGGCTTGATAGACGAGGGCGTCAGGCATCTTCTTGTAATAGGCATAGGCCATAGGGCCAGCGATGGCTGCGAGGGTGTCGGCATCGCCACCAAGGCTGATGGCAAGCTTGATGCAATCAACATAGTCCTCTGACTCCAAGAAGCAGATGATAGCAGGGCCAACCGTGCCAGCACAAGTAGAATTGAAACGATAAGAGTCGTGGAAGTCAGCATACTTCAGATTTGCCCAGTCAGGGTAATACGCGTTCAACAAATGATCACGTACAAAATCCTTATCCTTGCCATTCTTCAGATGGAAGATGGTGAGCGCTGTAGCTACTGCGCCTTTGATACCTTCAGGATGATTGTGTGTCGGGGCTGCTGTTTCTGTAGCCATTCGAATACACTCTTCTTCGGTTTTTGCCAACCATCCAGCCGATGAGCATCGCATGGCGGAACCATTGCCAAGACTGCGATAGGGCTGGGGTTTATGGCTGGCCATCCAAAGCTTGAACTTGCTTCCAAAGCCCGCATGGCGATGTTCATTGGCACATTTCCAAAGATTCATCGTCATGTCAAGATGGTCGATAAAAGCCTCAGCACAGGCAAAAGTCAACACGGTATCGTCGGTGAAGTGTGCTCTGCTGCTGAACATCTTCACCTTGTTGTAATCCTTAATACGGCGAGTCCTGCCTTCGTAGGCACTGCCCGCTATATCGCCAATCGCTTCGCTGATGAGGTAGTTCTTCATAAGTCCTGCTTAAAGATTTCGCCACAAAGGTAGTAATTTTAACGTGAACGCTTACGAAAACGGGAACTTATTTTTAATGATGAGACGGAAAGAACGCAGAAATGAACGGAAATTTGACGAAAGGGGGTAGGTGATTAGGGGGAAGCATCGCTCTACACATATATACGCGAAGGCTCACACATATATACGCGAAGGCTTGAGCGTACTATACGCGAAGGCTTACACATATATACGTAAAGCCCTGAGCGTACTATACGCGAAGGCTTACGCGTACGGACGTTCAGCGTGTTGCGACTGGTCGTGTGGGGAATCGTCAATAGAGAAGAGCATATAATCGCATGCTCATCTCCTTAAAAAAATATTTACGAATAGCGGGGTTGCTTCCACTTTTTGCCTGATTTTGGAGTGTAATACGCTGATATGTTGGTGTTTGAAAGAGTGGAAGATGTTCATATAGCCTCCACTCTACCTCCACTGATCTCGAGTGATAGTTGGTAGTGGAAGCAAAGTGGAGGCTACGAGAACAGCCTCCACTTATGTATTTAGCAGGGAATCAATAAGTTATTTGCCGTTTTTGGCTAATTAGTGGAAGTAAGGTCTGTCTTCCCTAATATTTTTGCATCGGAAAACGCGAAATACACGAATGGCTTTCTATGACTTCCGTGTGACTTTATTTCGAACACGGATTGTACAGATCATACTGATGATTTGTAAAGCCCTAGATTAATATTAAGGGATTCAAGTTTCGCAAGCTCCGCTTGCTTGGGAGTTAAGGAGTTCTTAACTTCTTAATCATACTTATATCTTTTTTTCCATTATTGATTGATTTTGTCTCTCTTTTTCCATCATGGATACACCACCGTCTAGTCATGCTCTTCAAGCCACTCGCGGGTGAGTACGTAGCGACGAAGGATCATAAATCAAGCGGTAATGGTTTCGACATTATTCATTGGCAATCTTCATTCCATTTTGCTTCAAAATCTTCCATTGAAATAAAATCCTCATGCCGCCAATTAACCTCTCCAAAGAGTTTGTTATATAACAAACGCCCATCTACATTGGGCTCCTTTGTACTAAGGCGAATTGTGCACTTTGGGAAGATGAACATCTCGCGAATAGCCTTTGCGCCATGAAAATGCAGATAATGCACATATCCTTCTTTCTGCATGTCTTTTCTTACATAGATGTCCACGTCTGGGCGAGGAATACGCATGATAACATCATAAACGATATTACTCTCATGGTAAAAACCATATCTCATGCGATCAATGATGGATATATAAGAATAAACCGCACTCGGTTCAATATGTCCTATGTCTTTTCGAGAAAGCTTACCCACAGCTTTGTGCTCTTCGTTGATGTGCCAGATGTACCAATTTTCATGGGGATCTACAGGTATGAGAGCTACCTGAGTTGGGCCACTAATCAAAGTCTTAAAAGCCTGTGTAGTCACAAAAAGAACTTGTTGGAGTGCTGCAAGTCCTAAATTATTCGATTTCCCGACCTTCTGCCACGCTCCATCCTGTATTCCAGGCCGCAGCATTGTGTGAGCATAGAAGGCAACTTTGTCAACGACGATTTCTTCCATTTTCGGAGTTGCACCAATCGGATAATGCGTATCGAAAACTCTTACAACAGAACTATTCAACTGTGAGAGGTCATTCGCGATATATTGGAAATAGCATTTGCTATGCTCGTCTAATTCTGCGCTGAATATGTCGCCGATTTTAGTAACGATTCGTTTTGTCATAACAATATGTATATTAGGGTTTAATATTATATTTGAACCACCATTTAGGCGATATCTCATTCCGAAGATTAAGCAATGGACCATTATTGCCAAATCCGTATTTGTTAATTAGTGTTTGTTCTAAAATTCGTGCTTGAATTTTGCTTAATCCGCCAGTATCTGGAAACACTTCATAATTCAAGTAGGCTCTAGGTGTATTCGAATGCCAATGTTCATTAAATCTAATAATTGGGTCTCTTTTCGTGATACCAATATATCTAACTTCAGAAGGTTCTCTTCTTAACTTCTTCATAATAAACGAAACTTCAATTCAGGAATAAAAGAAGAGAGATTAAAGATAAAGACAGCCAAGCAAGGACTAGTCCTCATCTTTAATCTCTCATCGCTTATCTTGTCACCATCAAGCCAAAGCGAGCTCGATGAACTTGTCTATCGCTGCGCTGAGACCATCGGCATTCTTGCCGCCAGCCGTCGCGAAGTGAGGCTGACCGCCACCACCGCCCTGCATCAGTTTGGCAGCTTCGCGGATGACTTTTCCGACGTTGACGCCGTGGTCCTGGACAAGGCTATCGGAAGCTGCACAAGTGAGCATAGGCTTGCCATCGTTGACGGAACCGATGCAGACGAGGGCGTTCTCCACCTCGGCACGCAGTTGGAAAGCAATATCCTTGACGGCATCAGCGGGCAGGATGGTCTTGCCGCTGATGACGCAGACGCCCTCGCGCTCCAAGGCCTTGTGCAACAGTTCCTGCTTGAATGCCTGAGCCTTCTCGTGAAGGAACTCCTCTGCCTGCTTCTTCATGCCTGCGTTCTCGTTGACGAGACGCTCAATGGCGCCCCTCAGGTCAGGCGCTCCATTGAACATCTGGCGGAGGGCTTCCATCGTGTCCTGCAAACGGTACATGGCTTCCTCGACCTTAGCGCCCGTGATGGCTTCGATGCGACGGATGCCAGCGGCGACACTACTCTCGGAGACAATCTTGAACATGCTGATCTGACCCGTAGCCTTGACGTGACAGCCGCCGCAGAACTCCACCGACTGACCGAACTGGACAACACGCACGCGGTCGCCATATTTCTCACCGAAGAGAGCGATGGCACCGAGTTCCTTAGCTTGCTCGATGGGAACATCACGATGGTCCTGCAAGGGGATATTCTCGCGAATGCGTTGGTTGACGATACGTTCCACCTGGCGCAGCTCCTCGGCTGTCACCTTCTGGAAATGACTGAAGTCGAAGCGGAGGCCATCGGGCGAGACGAGCGAACCCTTCTGTTCGACGTGCGTTCCCAGCACCTCGCGCAGGGCCTGATCGAGCAGGTGCGTAGCACTATGATTAGCCTCGCAAGCCCGACGCTTGTCGGTGTCGACGCAAGCCATGAAATTGGCCTCGGGGTGTTCAGGCAGCCGCTTGGCGAGGTGAACGGTCAGACCGTTCTCGCTCTTCGTGTCGATGATGTCGATGGTCTCGAACTCGCTGACGAGCACGCCCTGGTCGCCGACCTGTCCACCCATTTCAGCGTAGAAGGGAGTACGGTCGAGGACGATCTGATAGTAAGTCTGTTTCTTCTGGACAACCTTACGGTAGCGAAGGATGCGGCACTCGTATTCGGTGTAGTCCCAACCTACGAAAGACCCACCCCCGTCCCCTCCCGTTAGGGAGGGGAGAGGCTGCGCACTGTCAGTCCCATTCAAGCCGGAGGGCTCCCCTCCCTGACGGGAGGGGTTGGGGGTGGGTCTGACTGTCACCCAGTCGTCGGTCTCCACTTTGGCAGCACCGCGAGCACGCTCTTTCTGCTTCTGCATCTCGACGTTGAAGCCAGCCTCGTCGACGGTCAGGCCATTCTCGCGGCAGATGAGTTCGGTCAAGTCAAGAGGGAATCCATAGGTATCGAAGAGGGTGAAAGCCTGTACACCGTCAATCTCGGTGTTGCCAGCAGCCTTCGTGTCGGCCATCACGCGGTCGAGAAGCTTAATGCCCGTCTCGAGCGTGCGGAGGAAACTCTCCTCCTCCTCTTTCATCACTTTGTCAATCAACTCCTTTTGTGCAACGAGCTCGGGATAAGCCTCGCCCATCTCAGCGGTGAGCGTAGGCAGCAGCAGGTGCATGAAAGGACGTTTCTGGCCGAGGAAGGTATAAGCGTAGCGAACGGCACGGCGCAGGATGCGACGGATGACATAACCCGCCTTAGCATTCGAAGGCAACTGACCGTCGGCAATAGAGAAGGCTACGGCACGGATGTGATCGGCGATGACGCGCATGGCCACATCGACCTCTTCCGTTTCGCCATACTTCTTACCCGACAATTGCTCGATGGCACGGATGACGGGTTGGAAGACATCGGTGTCATAATTGGAGTGCTTACCTTGGAGGGCACGCACGAGACGCTCGAAGCCCATGCCGGTGTCGATGACGTTCATGCCCAGAGGCACAAGCGAGCCGTCGGCTTTACGCTCAAACTGCATGAAGACGATATTCCAGATCTCAATGACCTGCGGGTCGTCCTTGTTGACAAGTTCGCGACCGGGCACCGCGGCTTTCTCCTCGGGCGTACGGCTGTCGAGGTGAATCTCGGAGCAAGGACCACAAGGACCGGTATCACCCATCTCCCAGAAGTTGTCGTGCTTGTTGCCGTTGATGATGTGGTCGGCGGGAACATGCTTTGCCCAGAATGAGGCAGCCTCGTCGTCACGAGGGATATTCTCTTCGGGCGAGCCCTCAAACACGGTAACATAGAGGTCCTTGGGGTCGAGGCCGATGACGTCGACCAGATACTCCCAAGCCATATCGATTGCTCCCTCCTTGAAGTAGTCGCCAAAGGACCAGTTGCCCAACATCTCGAACATAGTATGATGATAGGTGTCATGGCCCACTTCCTCCAAGTCGTTGTGCTTGCCGCTGACGCGCAGACACTTCTGAGAGTCGGCACGGCGACGCGGCTCAGGATCCTTGGTGCCAAGGATGATATCTTTCCACTGGTTCATACCAGCGTTGGTGAACATAAGTGTGGGATCGTCCTTGACGACCATGGGAGCGGAGGGTACGATAGTGTGACCCTTGTCGGCGAAGAACTTCTTGAAGCTCTCGCGGATTTCGTTGGCTGTACGCATTATTTTCGGTTTATCAAAATGAACGTGTTGACAAATGATTCACGTCGGACGGACGAGCTATCCTCGAAAATCGGGCGCAAAGGTACAAAAAAAAGTTCACGCACGCGCGCAAACCTTGATAAAATATTCACAGCGAACGCGAAAAAGCCTTCTACGACTCTCTTTTCGGGCACTGATGCTCACGCTCAGGGGCCGAGTATCACACTTTCCGGACGACTCGGCAGGGATTGCCGACAGCCACAACGCCCGACGGGATATCGTCAACGACAACCGACCCCGCGCCGATGGTGACGTTGTCGCCTATAGTGACGCCGGGTAGAATAGTGACAGAGCCGCCTATCCAGACGTTATCGCCAATCGTAACGGGTCGAGCCCACTCACGACGGGAGTTGCGCTCGACGGGGTCGGTGCTATGGCAGGCGGTATAGATGCTCACGTTGGGGCCGATGAAGCAGTCGTCACCTATCGTGACGTAAGCCTCATCAAGAACCGTGAAATTGAAGTTGGCAAAGAACCGACACCCGACGCGGATGTGACGGCCATAGTCGCAGAAGAAAGGCTGATTGATAAAGGCAGCGCCATCGGCCACGCTTCCCAGCAGTTCGTTCAACATCGCGCGACGCGCTTCCAGGTCCGATGGACGCAGAGCATTATAGGCTTGCAGGCGATCCTTGACTTCATTGAGTTCGCGGATCAGGTCGGGATCAACGGCAGAATAGATGGCGCCGGAGAGCATTTTCTCTTTCTCAGTCATCACAAAGGGGGGTAAGGAGAGGTAGAATCAGAGGATATCCATGAGTTGTCTGAGGTCCGTGACCTCGTAGTCGACAGGCTCGGAGGCTGGATAATCGGGGAAGCGGTTGAAGAAAGCAGTGGCCAGTCCCGCACGCTTGGCTCCGAGGATGTCGGTTTGGAAATTGTCGCCTATCATGAGTGTCGAAGCACGCTGAGCATGTGTCTTGTCGAAGGCATAGTCGAAATAGGCAGCCGACGGCTTGTTGGCCCCTGCATCCTCGCTGAGGACAACAGTGTCGAACGACTTGTCGAGACCACAGGCACGGAGCTTGCGGTATTGTACTTCGTGAAAGCCATTACTGCACATGTGCATCCGATAGCCCCGACCACGAAGGTAGTCCATCAACTCGCGCGCGCCACTGACCAGCCCCGGTTTGTTTGCGCACAACTCGAGGAAACGGTCGCCCGCCTCGCGGCAAAGGGCCTCGGAGGGGTCGAGTCCCTGCCCGAAGCTGAGCGGGTAGCGGAAGCGCTCGAGGATGAGATAGTCGCGCGTAATCTCGCCACGCGAATAGCGCGACCACAAGTCAATGTTAGCGCGCCAATATTCGTAGTAGAAGACTTCGGGGTCGGCAAACCACTGGTCCAGACGCATCTCTGCGAACAACTCATGCAAGGCGATGTCGGCATTGCCATGAGTGTCGTAGAGCGTGTCGTCGAAGTCGATGAAGAGGTCGGAATAAGGAAGCATTACTTAGTGAAATTGCGAGAAGCGAAAGGCAAGGAAGTGCGCAGGGCTGCACGCCAGTACTCCCACGTGTGGCCGCCATTGCGGACGCGGAACTCAGCCTTGATGCGTGCTAAGCGCAGACGCTTGTAGTACTCAAAAGTATCGCCCAGCAAGCCATCATCATCGCCGCAATCGAGGAACCATGCGACCGTTCGCAACTGCTCCTTCACTGCGTCGTCAGCACTATCCATAAAGGAGAGAGCCGAGTGCTCATGGACAGCCTCCATCGTGTAGAACATCTTGGTTTTCTCGCCATTAGGGCCGACGCGTCCGTTGCCACTATTGAGCCAGGGGCTCATCGCATAGCACGATGAGAACTTGTCGGGATGGCGCTGGCTATAGCCGATACTGCCACCTCCGCCCATCGACAAGCCCATGACGGCGCGATGCTCCTTGTCGCCTATGCCGCGGTACTTGTTCTCGGCGGCAGGCATCAGTTCGTTGAAGAAGAAATCCTCATAGGCCCAACCCGGCATGTTGAAATAACCGTTCCAGATATTGTTGACATCGGGGCCGCCTGCGTTCGGCATAATGATGACTACAGGCACAGCCTCGCCGCTCTCGATGACTTCGTCGGCGATGGCACCTACGCCTCCCTTCTGGTCCCAAGCCGTATAGGTGTCCGTGAGTCCGTGCAGGAGATAGATGACCGGATACTTGGCCTGCGAGCGTTCGTAGCCTGAAGGCAGATAGACATTATACTTCACCGTAGCTCCAAGGACAGCGCTCTGGATGCTGTCGACTACGATTTTCCCAGCTGATGCCAGCGTGGCACAGAGGGTAAGGACGATGGTCAGGATG
>CADCOX010000148.1 GCA_902803195.1 uncultured Bacteroidales bacterium | reverse complement strand
TAATGGTTAAAGAGTTTTCAATTATTGGAACCGGCGACGAAATCGCCGGGCACTACGGCTGAGGGGAGGGCGAGGGAGCGCTATCGCAGAGGGAGGGAGCGCTATCGCAGAGGGGAGGGAGCGCTATCGCGGAGGGCGAGGGAGCGCTATCGCAGAGGGGAGGGGCGCTATCGCAGAGGGAGGGAGCGCTATCGTGGAGGGCGAGGGAGCGCTATCGCGGAGAGGGAGGGAGCGCTATCGCGGAGGGCGAGGGAGCGCTATCGCAGAGGGCGAGGAAGCGCTATCGCAGAGGGGAGGGAGCGCTATCGCGGAGGGGAGAAGCGCAGCGTGAGGGGGAGGGGCGCAGGACCACGTTAGATGAGGTACTGGCTGCTGATGCTTTGGTTTTCCTCGACGCGGCGGATGGTCTCAGCGATGAGGTCAGCGATGGAGATTTGCTTGACCTTGGCGCAGCGATTGCTGTAGGGGATGCTGTCTGTGAAGACCATTTCCTCGAGCTTGCTGGCCTGTACGCGCTCGCTGGCGGGGCCGCTCATGACGCAGTGGCTGGCGATGGCTCGTACGGAACGCGCTCCGTTCTCGATCATGAGGTCAGCGGCTTTTGTGATAGTGCCTGCCGTGTCGACCATATCGTCGACAAGGACGACGTTGGCGTCAACGACGTCACCGATGATCTGCATCGAGGCGACTTCATTGGGACGACGACGAACCTTGTTGCAGAGCACGAGCGGGCAGCCGAGGTATTTGGCATAGGTGGAGGCGCGCTTTGAACCTCCGACGTCGGGCGTTGCGATGACCAGATTCTCGAGGTTGAGGCTCTGGATATAGGGCAGCATGACGCTTGAGGCGTAGAGGTGGTCGACGGGAACGTCGAAGAATCCTTGCTCCTGGTCGGCATGCAAGTCCATGGTAATGACGCGGTTGATGCCTGCTACGGAGAGCATATCGGCCACAAGCTTAGCTCCGATGGCCACGCGCGGCTTGTCCTTACGGTCTTGGCGAGCCCATCCGAAATAGGGGATGACGGCGTTGATGGTTCGGGCTGAAGCACGCTTGGCGGCGTCAATCATCAGGAGGAGCTCCATCAGGTTGTCGGCATTGGGGAAGGTGCTTTGCACGAGGAAGACATCGCGCCCGCGAACGGTTTCGTCGTAACAAACCGAGAACTCACCATCGGCGAAGTGGGTGACGGTGATGTTGCCCATCGGCACGCCGAGGCTCAGGCAGATTTTCTCGGTCAGATAGCGGGTGGCTGTGCCAGAGAAGACGAGGAAGTTGTTCATTGTATTGCGCGGCTTGGCCGCTTTTTTTGAGGTTTTTATGTTTATGTGCGGCTTGGCCGCAGTTTTATGTTGGCTGTTTATGGAGCCTTGCGCTTCAGCCGCAAGCGGTAAGGCGTCAGCGGTCTGCGCCTGTTCACCCTGCAGCCTTGCGCAGCTTGCGGAAGTGTGCGATGACCTCTTTGTAGTCGAGTCCGGAATGGATGTTGAATCGCGTCCAGAGGTCGCCGAGGACGACGGCTCCTCCGAATCCGTAGTCGGCGAGCATGGGCAGGGTCTCGCTGTTGATGCCTCCAGCGGCCATCACTTTGCGGTCGATGAGGCCGGCGCGCGTGGCGTCATGCAGTTGCTGCTCGGTGTAAGCCGAATGGCGGTCGGGGTAGGTGATGCTGTCGAATATGGGTGAGAGGAAGACGTAGTCCATGCCGGTTCGCAGCGTGGCAAGTTCTTGCAGGCTGTGGCAGGAGCGGCTTAGCTGTCCGCTGTAGTTGGCTGGCGGTTCGGGATTTTTCTCGTTGAGGTGAATGCCTCGGAGATTGAATTCTTCCTTGAGGTAGAAATGCTCGTGAACGACGATGCGGTTGTGCCACTGCTCGGGAAGGAGTGTGAGCAGCCGCTCGGAGAAGACGGGCTCGCTGTTGGGTTTGCGTAGGTGCAGCAGGTCAAGTCCTTCCTCGAAGAGGGCGTTGATAATCGTGTCTTCTTCGACGAAAAAATCGGCAGTGGACAGTAGGATGAGTTTCATACGCTCGTTGGCTTTGCGCTGCAAAGGTAATCAAAATTGTGGAAACAAAAGAAGAAAAGCGCGAAATCTTCGCGCTTTCCTTTCATTTCTATCTTAAGTATTGTTCATTTTTTCTTTAACATGAGCTCAACAGCCTTTTCGAGTTGCTCGTCATGACCATAGAGGAGGTCGGCGGGCTGGCTGATGATGAGGTGGTCGGGTTCGAGTTGTTGGTTCTCGAGGTAGCGTCCCTTGCGGTCGCGCATGCCCACTTCGGGAATGCCGAAGACGATGTCGTCAATCGTTTCCCACCAGACGGCGGTCATCGTGCCAGGCACAGGTGCTCCGATGAGGGGGCCTATGCCCAACTCCTTGTAAAGCCACGGCGTGCCGTGTGCGTTGGAGTAGTCGTCCTCGCAGACGAGCATGCATGAGGGCTTAGTCCAGCGGTTGTAGGGGTCGTCGCCGATGTATTGCCCTCGAGGGGTGTAGGTGGCGGCAGCTGTGCCGGAGAGCAGTTCGCAGACATCATTGTGCAACCATCCGCCTCCGTTGTGGCGGACGTCGACGATGACGGCTTCGCGCGTGCGGTTCTTCTCGGCCAGCAGCTTGCGATAGAGCTCGTGGAAGCTGGCCGTGTTCATCTTCTCGATGTGCACGTAGGCTAATCTACCTTTCGAGAGGCTGTCGACGAGCTGTTCGTTGCGCTCGACCCAACGGCGGTAGAGGGCTTCGCCGACGGAGGCAGCGAGTCGGACGGTGTAGTCCTTCGTCTCGCCCTTGGCGTTCTTGATGGTCAGGCGCGTGTAGCGGTCGGCCTTGCCGCCGAGCAGCGGGAAGTAGTCCTCGCCAGCCTTGATTTTCTGTCCGTCGATATGGGTGATGATGGAGCCGGGACCTACGCCTTTCTGCCGAGTGAGCGGAGTGCCAGGAAGCAGTTCGAGGATGCGCAGTCCATCGCCATCGAAGTTGTCGTCGAGGAAGGCGCCGAGGTTAGCGGTAGCGAGCGTGTTGCCCGTGCCGCCACTGGGACGATAGCGGCAGCCCGTGTGCGAGACGTTGAGCTCGCCCAGCAGTTCTGAACACATCTCGGCGAAGTCGCGCGTGTTGCCGATATGCGGCAGGAAGCGTGCGTAGCGTGAGTGGAGCATCGTCCAATCGGCGCCGTTCATGCCTGGGTCATAGAGTTTCTCGTGGGTCTGATGCCAGATGTGTTCGTAGGTCTCCTTGCGCCAACCCGCGGGGTAGTCGTTGTGGAAACATTCGAAGTCGACGTCGGAGATCTTGCCGCCGCCGATGTCCAGCTTCTTGATGCGGCCGCCTTGTGCATAGTAGGCAGTCTTGCCGTCGTCGGCGAGGTCGAAGTTGGTAAAGGCCACGCCGGAGGCTTTAATCGTCGTAGAACCCTTGTCGAGGTCGCGTTCCCAGAGGGCGTTTCCGTTGGGGTAGTTGGAGGCTACGTAGTAGAGTTTCGTACCTTCCTTGTTGACAACGGCGTCGCCGATATTACCGCTGTTGAAGGTCAAGCGGACCGTACGTACATCGAGGTCGTTGAGGTTCATGTCGGGGTTCAAAGCCTTGATGCTGTCGGCCTTATGCTCTTTCTCGTCGGCTTTCTTCTTGGCTTCGGCCTCCTTCTCGTCGAGCTTCTTCTTCTGCGCGTCGGTCATCTTGGCACGTTTCTTGTCGGCCTGCTCCTTCTTCTCTTTGGCTTTCTTGTCGGCTTCTTCCTTGGCTTTCTTCTCCTTGTCCTTACGTTCCTTCTCGGCCTCGTCGAAGCGTTCGCGCTCCTCTTTGTTCATATTGAAGCGTTCGTAGGCTTCGTCGTTGAGAAAGGTGATGTATAGGTCTTTCTCGGCACCCCAAGAGCCATGACTGCGCATGCCGGCGCGGTCGCTTTGGAAGATGAACGCCTTGCCGCCGAGCACCCAGCGCGGGTTGCCTTCGCTGTAGCCCGAGTTGGTCAGATTGACCAGCTTGCCCTTTCCGTCGGCAGGGACGAGCACGACGTCGTTGAGATTCCAGCCTCCTGAACCGATATACTCCGAGAGCAGATACTTGGAGTTGGGCGCCCACGAGAACGTCTGGTCGCCGTCGCTGTAGGAATACTGGTATTTGGCAGGCATGACGGTGGTGATCTCCTTTGTCTTGGCATCGAGCACGCAGAGTTCATGGCGATTGCGCAGGAAGGCAATCTTCTTGCCGTCGGGCGAATACTCAGGTTCGAAGCAAGTCTGTTCCTCGGGTGTCAGTCGCTCCTCGGCGGTGAGTTCGGTGGCGTAAGTGAACAGCTTTTCGTCCTTCTCCTTGATGCTTACGCGGTAGAGCGCCCAGCGCCCGCCGCGCTCGCTGTCGAAGACGAGGCTGCGTCCGTCCTCGCTGAAGGTGACGTGCCGCTCGCGCGAGGGTGAGTCGGTAATCTGCTTCGTCGTCTTGTAGTCGAGGCTTGTGACGTAGACGTCGCCGCCCAGGACGAAGGCAATCTCCTTGCCTTTGGGCGAGTGGCACACTTGTGTGGCGCCGCCGCTGAAGACGAAGTGGAGGGCATCCTTCTCGTTGGAGTCGGCGATGATGTCTATCTTCACCTTCTTGGGCTGAGCGCCCGCGGGCATGGTATAGAGTTCGCCGTCCCACGAGAAGCAGAGCGTGCCGTCGAGCGAGGCGGTGAGGTAGCGCACAGGCATCTCGCTGAAGTTGGTCAGTTGCTTGGCCTTAGCACCATCACGCAGTTCGCGACTCCAGACGTTCATTGTACCGCTCTCCTCGGAAATCCAATAGAGGGTGTTGGACTGCTGTACGTAGACGGGGCAGCGGTCCTCGCTCTTGGTAGTGGTGAGTTGGCGGAAGGAGGGGATGGCGGGTTGCGACTTAGTCGCAACAGACTTGACGGAGGGAAGTGTGACCTGCCAGAGGTCGCGTGCGATGGAACTGGTGTGATGCTTGCGCATAGGATCCTCGTAACCCTTGACGGCGTCATAGATGAGCGAGCCGCTCGGGCCTACGGTTACGTCGCCTGCGGTAAGGTCGCTGACGCGTTCGGGACGGCTTCCCGCGCGCGTGCGAACCTTAAATAAATGGGTGTAGGTGCCGGAGGGATACTGCCGGTCGACTGTCGTCGGGAGGCTCGCGAAGTTGAAGAGAACCTCATCCTCATTCAGGTAGGCGAGGGGAGTCTCGGCGCCCGAGTGAGTGGTCAGTCGGGTGAGTTCGCCGCCTGTAGCGCTCATCTCGTAGATGTCGAGGCTGCCTTCGCGCTCGCTGGCAAAAGCAATCTTCTTGCCCGAAGGCGACCAGACGGGTCGGCCGTCCCAAGCTGCATTGCTGGTGAGCTGACGAGCCAGACCGCCTGCCGTGGGGACGCTGAAGAGGTCACCTTTGTAGGCAAAGACGATCGTCTGCCCATCGGGCGAGATGGCGGAGGCGCGGAGCCAGAGGGGAGTGGACATTGCATACAGCTCTCCAGCCTCACCCCCAACCCCTCTCCAAATGGAGAGGGGAGTGGTTACCAAAAGAATTAAGAATAAACGTTTTAGCATCATAGAATAGAAATAATGAAATAGTATCTCAACGTAAAAGCTTCAAGCTCTATGGTATATACTCCCCTCTCCCCTTGGAGAGGGGTTGGGGGTGAGGCCACTCCCCTCCCTTACGGGAGGGGTTAGGGGGTGGGTCTTTAATACCCAAACACCTCTTCCAAGCTTACTCTCTTGATGGGTCCTACGCCTTGGAGGGCCTGCATGTTCAGTTCCTTCTCATCGCCGAGAATCATGTAACGGCGTGGCTTGGCGGCCATGCGCTCGTTGGCGAATTTCACGATGTCTTCGAGCGTCAGGTCTGGCAGGGCGTTGTAAATCTTCTCGTTGATGTCGTAGTCGATGCCGCGGTCCTGAGCAGCAAGCCAGGCGTTGATGACGCCGAAGCGCGTCGTACGTAGGGCGGCTAACTGCTTCGTCAGGCTCTGCTTGGCAATCTCAAACGCGCTCTGGCTCTGCGGCAGTGTGTCGAGAATCTCGTTGAAGGTGCGTATGCAGTCCATCATCTTGTCGTTCTGCGAGATGATATAGGTATAGCTCGTCTCGGGATGTCCCTTGCGGTCGGGAGCCTGATCGTAGTAGGCGCGTGCGCTATACGCCAAGCCGCGGCTCTCGCGCAGTTCCTGGAACACGATGCCGTTCATGCCTGCGCCGAAGTACTCGTTGAAGAGGGCTGCTACGGGCATCATCTCGGGACGCCAGGGCGTCTCGTCGTTGTTGAATGCCATCATGTAGATGTTCTTGGCATCGTAAGGAGCCAGCAGGATTTCCGTCTCGGGCGTTGCCTGCTCGGTATACTCCTCGAAGGCGAGAGGCGCCTTCAGTTCGGCCGGCAGGCGGTGTTCTTGGGTGAGGAGGCTGGTGAGGTCGCCCATCGAGCGCGGTCCGTAGTAGAGGACGGTATGCTCGTAGCTTGTCAGCGAGTGGAGGATGTCCACGAGTTCCTGCGGGTTGGTCTGAGCCAAGAGGGCGGCAGTCATGATGTCGCGCTGGCTGTTGCGAGGTCCAAAGATGCCGTAGGCGCGCAGACGTCCGAAGCACTGCTGCTGCTCGAGCTTAGCATCGGCCTGAGCCTTGGCCACATTCGCTACGTAAGCAGCATAAGCCATGCTGTCGACCTGTACGTTCTTGAGCACGTTCTCCAGGAGCGCCAGCGCTGCAGGCATGTTCTCGTCGAGACCGGTGAGGCCGATGGCGGTTTGATAGCTACCGGCATTGACATAGAAGGAGCAGGCAAGGCCGTAGAACTTCTGCTGCACCTGTTCGGCGGTCAGCGAGTCGGTTCCGAGCAGTTCGAGGTAGTCGCTGGCGGCGTCGATGCGCTTGTCGGCAGCCGTGCCGAAGGGCAGACGGAAGACGAGCGTGAAGATGCCGTTCTCGGTGTTCTGCTTGTAGATGAGCGGCAGCTTATGTTCGGGCTCATCGTTAATCTTGGATGTCCAAGCGCCTTCGGTCAAGTCCTTCTTGAAATCGACGAAGCGCGGTTGGATGGGCTCGACCTCGGTGTCCTGAATCTCCTTGACGAAGGCACTCATCTTGTCGCGGTTGGCGGGGATGGCTGTAATCTCGGGCTTCTCAATCTTCTTGATATTGGGGTCGTCGCCCTGACGCTTGAACACGGTGACGAAGTTGTCGGTCAAGTGGCGCTGGGCGAAGGCGACGATGTCCTCCTTCGTGAGGGCGGCTATGCGGTCGATGCGACCTACGCAGTCCTTCCAGTCGATGCCGTTGATGAACGAACGCTCGAACATCGACGTGCGAGCACGGTTGTTCTCGAGTGAGCGCATCTCGTTCAGTTTCATGTTGTTGATGATGGCCGGCAGGATATCGTCGGGGAAGTCGCCGCTCTTCAGTTTGTTCAGTTCAGCCACGAGCAGGTCGCGGCACTCCTCGAGCGTCTGACCTTCGCGCGGCGAACCGCCCATGAAGAAGATGCTATGGTCGCAAAGCTGATAGTCGCCGGCGAATGCGCCCAGCATTGTCATCTTCTGGTTGATGTCGAGGTCAACGAGGCCGGCGCGTCCGTTGCTGAGCACTTCGCTGATGAGCGAGAGGGTGTCGCAGGCAGCGTCCTTGGCGGCGGGGAAGGCCCAACCCAGGTAGAGCTGCTCGGCCTCGAGACCGATGACGGCGGTGTCCACGGGAGCAGCCAAGGCAGGCAGTTCCTCGTATTCAGGACGCTTGCAGTCGGGGTTAGGCTGCCAGTCGCCGAAGTACTTCTCCAGTATGGCTATGGTCTTGTCGGGGTCGAAGTCGCCTGCCATGAAGATGGCTACATTGTTTGGGCAGTAGTAGTTGTGGAAATAGTTCTTGATGTTGGTGATGCTCGGGTTCTTCAGGTGCTCCTGCGTGCCGATGGTGGTCTGCGTG
>CADCOX010000147.1 GCA_902803195.1 uncultured Bacteroidales bacterium | reverse complement strand
CTCGGCGCACGCGCTGCCGCACGTCGGCGATGATCATGCGGTCGAGGTCGGCGATGAGTTCGCGGCGATCTATGGTCTCGCGGATGAGGTCGTCGAGAGGGTCGGGAGTGAAAGCTTCGTTAGTGAGGTCAGTTGGCTTGTCCATGAGTCATGAGTTTTTTGAGTCGTTCACGTATTCTGTGCAATTTCACGAGGACATTGCTTTGCGAGAGTCCTGTCAGGCGGGCAATGTCGGCGGTGCGTTGCTGCTCGTAGTAGTGGAGGCGAAGGAGTTGCTGGTCGGCCTCAGGCAGGGAGGCGATGGCGGCTTCCATTTGTTGCAGGCGGGCTTCGTGCTCGTCGGAGTAGGGAGTGGACTCGGCGACTGAATCGCCGAGCGCTATCGAGGGGGAATCGCCGCTATCGAGGTGAGAATCGCTGAGGGCTATCGAGGGGAGGGCGTCGAGGGACGTAGTGGGCCGTCGGCGCTCCTTGTCCAAGAGTTTGAGGGCTGTGTGCGTGGCAATGGCCGAGAGCCAAGGACCCAGCTGCGTGCCGCGCCAAGCGTCCAAGTGCTCGTAGGCACGAACGAAAGTCTGCTGCGTCACCTCGGCAGCTCCATCCTCGGAGTGCATCACGCCGATAGCCTTCGAGAACACCATCGACGAATAGCGATGGACGATCTCGGCGAATGCCTTGTGACTGCCGTGCAGCGTGACTTCTTGTGCCAGTTCTCTGTCTGTCATTCTTGGGTGAGGAACGTATTTCTGATAATTAGACCCACGAGGGTGAAGATTGTTACACATCTCACGCTACTTTTTTTCATACTTTGACGAAAAACGGATAAAGAAACCAGACGACTGTCCTCGCAGATGGTCGTCCGGATGCTTCAAACCTTTCGGCATAACGAAGCCGTTAAGAGTATTTTGCAAGTATTTATGGAATGTGATTCTCTAGTGCTTAGGGATGTTGATGATTGGCCATGAAGTCCTGTATGCCCTTGTCAGGGAAGGCAGCCAGCATCGAGTCGGTGAGTTCGTAGGGAGCAGAGGAATCGCGACGCGAGTAGGTGGTGACGACGGCTGCCGACTGATCGGGCGTGAAGGCATAGATGGTCTTGGAGGTTGGCTCGCCGAAACAGCTATGGTAAACGTCGTAGCAGGCAAGTTCGCAGGTGTAGCCCGTAGGAGTGTAGACATAGGTCCAGCGCAGGGCTGGCTGCCATTCGCGACCGTTCCAAGCGTAGGCCGTGCGGGTGGTGAGACGTCCTTCGGCGTCGCGTTCGTTGCGATGTTGAAGGCGTGCATGAGTGGAGGCTGAGGCGATCATGCTGGTCAGCATGAGGGCAGCGATGAGAGCAATCTTTTTCATTTTATGGTCTGTTTTGGTTAAAGGATTTATGAATTCCGTTCATCAAATAGACCTGCGCAGGACTGAATGATTACATCTTTCTGTTGGTTAGACGCCGATTCGCTTGCAAAAGTTGCACGGATGCACAAAAAAATGTGCTCCAACTGAAGGTTCGTCTACCTATTAGTCGAAGCACAAGGGCAAAAAACTACAAGCCGTAGCAAGAAAAATCAAAAAAAGAGGTCAGTTGCGGCCGCCGAAATGGATGAGGACATAGAAGAAGTCGTCATGAACAAAATCATCGAAGCCGAAGGACAGTTGATTGCCTTCGTAGAGACCAGCAACGCTGAACCGAATCATCATCCCATCAAGAACCAGATTGACGTTATTCAGTTTTGCATCGCCAATAATCAGGCTGGAGGCTTCGCCGAAGCGCAGACGCAGGTTGTGCTGTTGGCCGTCGGCCGTCTGGCAGGTGAAAGGCAACTCTTGGGGCGTGAAACTCATGACCAGATTATCCCAATAGACGAAGTCGTAGTCGATGACCAGCTCTTGGTCGGGCATCGCGGCAATAGCTGTTTTCAAGGTGCCAATCGAGTCGGGAAGGGCTGTAGCTATCATTGAGACTGGGAAGCTGTGAACGATGATCTTCATGCCATTGTCGTAATCGAGAAGGGTGGCCTTCAGGTGAAGCGTAGAATCCACATTTTCAGCGTACTCCATTCGCCTGCCGTCAACGATCTTCACGATGGGTTCTGCTCCGGAAATCGATGAGAGTACACGCACATTCATATCATAAAGTCCTGCGAGATCGCTGGCATACGACCGCTTCATCTCAGGTGTCACCTTCGACGGATGAATCGTGACACCGTGATGACAGGACGTCGCGAGAACAAGAAGCGATAGCGCGAAGAGTGGGAAACGAAGGAATGAAAAAAGTTTCTGCTGCATAATAAGAAGATGTGTTTAAATGCTTTCTCTTTATAAAACGTGAGCATCGATGATTTATTGTGTCCTCTTTGTTAAATCGTACATATAAAAGGCTAAAGACTATTTTTGATATTTTTAACGTACCGCGAGGTTAGTAAAACGACTTCTCGTTCGTTATTATTGCAGAAAGTAAGAACTCAAAGATGCACGAAAGCAACTCCTTCGAACAACTATTTGCCACCCACCACCCACGCCTCCTCCGTCTGGCCACAGCGATGCTGCACGACGAGGAGGAGGCAAGAGACGTAGTGAGCGAGGTGTTTGAACGGATGATGAGAAGCCCCTCAGCCGCTCGACCCATGAGCGAGAACGAACGAACGCTCCTGGCTGCCGTGCGCAATCGTTGCATCGACCGCATCCGACAGATGAAAGTGGCAGAGCGCGTCAAGAGACGTTTGCCATTGGACGAGGCAGACTTCTCAGCTTGGCAGGAGGACGAGCACGAACAACGCCTGCAAGCCGTCAGCGAAGCCATCGACAGCGAACTCACTCAACCTCAGCGGCGTACGCTGCTCATGCGCTACCGCGAAGAGAAGTCCTACCGCGAGATAGCTGAAACGATGAACATCAGCGAGACAGCCGTCTACAAGCACCTCCGCAACGCGTTGGAACGACTGCGAAAAACGTTAAAGTGAATGATGAAAAGTGAATCGACAATTAAGCCCTATAACACCATAAATCCTATAGAAATGACTACTACAAACGATAAATTCAAACGGTTCCTGACAATGACCGACCACCCTGAAAGTTTCACGGACGAGGAACTGATGGAACTGGTGCGCGACCCAGAAATGGCAGCGTGGTATGCGGCCCTGTCCGCTGCCGAAACGGCAGCTAAGGAGAAGACAGCGATGCCGAAACCTCGGAGTAGAAAGGTAGCGCTGATTGTAGGCTGGACGATGGCGGCAGCAGCCGTGCT
>CADCOX010000146.1 GCA_902803195.1 uncultured Bacteroidales bacterium | reverse complement strand
GAGTTGGCATTGGTAGCACCAAAGTAGAAACTGTAGTTGACAAAAGCGTGGGCAGCTCCGAGTGCCTGCCGCTCGGCCAATGCTTCGAGCGACGTCGTCTGCGGCACCACATTAGGCATGTCCATGATGGTAGTGACACCTCCCGCTGCCGCTGCACGCGTCTCTGTCGTGAGATCGCCTTTGTGCGTAAGGCCTGGCTCGCGCGTGTGCACGTGTTCATCTATTATACCTGGAAGCAGAACAGTCGCTCCGCTCGAAGCGACAGCCTTCAAGCATTCAGTCAGCGCTCCCGTTTTCGTTCCCGCCAACTCCTCCTTGTCCGTTATCTTGGCGATAAACTCGTCCTCAACAACGATATCTGCCCGTCGGACGTGACCGTCGGACACATAAATAATATCCTCGAAAACCTTTGTCTTTGTATTCATGCGCTATGAGGGGGTGACACGACAACTACAAGACGCTCATGAAGCAGGCTTCTGATTGTACTTCTTGAACCAACCGTCCCAGCGCAGACGCATTACGCCGAACACCGCCTCGGAGAAGATGCCGCCTGACATCTTACTTGTGCCCAGTTCGCGATTGACGAAGATGACGGGCACCTCTTTGATGCGGAATCCACATTTGTATGCCGTAAACTTCATCTCGATTTGGAAGGCATAGCCCTTGAAGCGGATGTCATCAAGGTTGATGGTCTCCAACACCTGGCGACGATAGCAGACGAAGCCCGCCGTCGTGTCGTGAATAGCAAGTCCCGTGATGGCACGAACGTATTTCGATGCGAAATAGCTCATCAATACGCGCCCCATCGGCCAGTTGACCACGTTCACGCCTGTGATGTAGCGCGAACCTATGCTCATGTCATAGCCCTCCTCGCGACAGGCCGCCAGCAAGCGAGGCAGGTCGGCAGGCGCGTGACTGAAGTCGGCATCCATCTCGAAGATGTATTCGTAGCCATGCTCCAGCGCCCACTTGAAGCCTGCTATGTAAGCGGTGCCAAGTCCCAACTTGCCCGAGCGCTCAACGAGGAAGAGGCGACCGTACAAGTCGTCGTTCATCAATCGTTTCACGATATCGGCAGTGCCGTCGGGTGAACCATCGTCAATCACCAGCACGTTGAAGCTATGCTCCTTTAAACTCGTGACGGCGCGTACGATGTTCTCTATATTCTCTTTCTCGTTGTAAGTAGGGATGATGACGATGCTGTCTGTTTGCATGGCGCTTAGTTGTAGTTTTATGCTGCAAAGGTAACGATAAATTTGATATGTTGGTCATCGGGCTCGCTTTTTTTCGCAGAGCAGACTCATTTTCCTGCAAAAAAGGACCTGCGCCTCGTTCTCATCGAACCAAGCGCAGGCCTAAACGTCTTATAGACTTCGAGAAATCAGTTGTTCTCAGGACGCAGCTGACGAACGACGGCAGCCGTGCGCCACATCTCGCTCTCGCGCAGAGCGGCAAGCTCCTTCTCGAGACCTTCGCGATAGCCCGGCTTAGAGTTGCTGTCGATGCTGATCTGAGCCTCATTGCCGCACTTGACGCTGGCATAGAGTTTCTCCACAACGGGCTTGATGGCATCGTGGAACGGGCCCATCCAGTCGAGAGCGCCACGCTGGGCTGTCGTCGAGCAGTTGGCGTACATCCAGTCCATACCCTTCTGGGCGAAGAGCGGCATGAGCGACTGCGTCAGTTCCTCAACCGTCTCGTTGAACGCCTCAGAGGGCGTATGGCCATTCTCGCGCAGCACCTCGTACTGAGCCAGCAGCAGACCTTGGATAGCACCCATCAGCGAACCGCGCTCACCCGTGAGGTCAGAAGTGGCCTCGCGCTGGAACGTGGTCTCGAAGAGGTAACCCGAGCCGATGCCGATGCCGAAAGCAAGCACCTTCTCCAGTGCCTTGCCGCTGGCATCCTGATAGATGGCATAGCTGCTGTTGAGGCCGCGACCCTCGAGGAACATCGTGCGAAGGCTAGTGCCGCTACCCTTAGGAGCGACCATGATGACATCGATGTCCTTTGGCGGTACGACACCCGTGCGATCGTTCCACGTGATGGCGAAGCCGTGAGAGAAGTAGAGCGTCTTGCCAGCCGTCAGATGAGGCTTGATTGTGGGCCAGAGCTGCATCTGAGCAGCATCGGAGAGGAGCAGACAGACGATAGTGCCGCGCTCAGCAGCTTCCTCGAGCGAGAACAGCGTCTCACCGGGCACCCAACCGTCAGCAACAGCCTTGTCATAGGTCTTGCCTTCGCGCTGGCCAACGATGACGTTGAAGCCATTGTCGCGCAGGTTGCAAGCCTGACCAGGACCCTGAACGCCGTAGCCAAGCACAGCGATAGTCTCGTTTTTCAGCACCTCACGTGCCTTCTCCAGTGGGAACTCCTCGCGGGTCATCACTTCCTCGATGACGCCGCCAAAATTCATTTTTGCCATGTGATTATGAGTTTTTTGAGTGATTGTAGAATCAAGCGTGTAATGAAATCAGGCTGAGCGGTCGGCGTTAGGCGATTGCAGTCTTGAGCGCTTTTGCCCGATAACGAATTGAGCCAGCTAACATAGCTACCTACTCTGAGGGCACAAAGGTAACGATTTTATTGCAAAAACAAGATGACGCTTGTGATTTTTTCAATTCTTGCGCCATTTTTGTTGACATTTGTCATTTTCACGCTTGCAGAACTGACGCATTGGTGAAGCGTTACATCACAAATGGTCACATCGGCTCGAGCGTATATACGCGTAAGGCGGAGCGAATATACGCGTGAGGCGGAGCGTATAGTACGCGAAGGGCTGAGCGTATATACGTGTAAGGCTAAGCGAATATACGTGTAGGGCTGAGCGTATATACGTGTAGGGCTGAGCGTATATACGTGTGAGGCTGAGCGTATGGTTGCGTAGGATGGAAACAAAAGCCCCCGCTGACGAGAGAGTTGTCGGCGGGGGAGTAAGAAGTGGGGGGTGCGTATTCAGAATAGAAAGGAGAAGGCGGAGTGCTTATTTCTCGCACTTATCGCAGTCGCAACCGATGCAAGCCCAGATGCCAGCAGCGCAGATGGCACCTACGAAGGGACCTACGATGAAGATCCAGAGGTTGGAGAGAGCTGTACCACCCTGGAAGACAGCGGGAGCGATGGAACGAGCGGGGTTGACGCTGGTGCCGGTGTAGCGGATGCAGACGAGGTGCACGAGCACGAGCGAGAGACCGATAGCGAGGCCTGCGAAGTTGCCAGCACCCTTCTTGGCATCGGTGGTGCCGAGGACGACAAGGACGAAGACGCAGGTGAAGATAATCTCAGCCAAGAGTCCGCCGAGGACGGTGACACCCTCCTGCAGGTCGTTGGCACCCGTGCCTTCGACAGCGGTGTTGGAAGTGAGCAGCCAGAGCAGAGCGGAGCCGATGAAAGCGCCGATGACCTGGAAAATCATGTACATGCAAGCGTCCTTACCCGAGATGCGCTTCGAGAGGAAGCAACCTAAGGTGATAGCGGGGTTGATGTGGCAACCGCTGATGCCGCCGATGGTGTAAGCCATAGCGACGACTGCGAGGCCGAAGGCGAGTGCTGTGGCTGCTACGCCTGCAGGCTCACCACATCCGATGCTGGTTGCTACGCCGCAACCCATGAGCACGAGAACCATCGTGCCTACCATTTCTGCTAAATACTTTTTCATACTTTTTAGGGTTTAAAGGGTTAAAAAAGGGTAGTTAAATGCTCGTTTTCGCCGTAAAATTAACGCAAAATCGCTTATGCGCCAAACATTTTGTAGATTATTTGAGTTTTTTGCGCAAAAATTGTCCTGTGTAGCTCGCCTCGCAGGCTGCCACTTGCTCTGGTGTGCCTTCGCAGACGATGTTACCGCCTTCGGCGCCACCCTCTGGACCGAGGTCGATGATGTGGTCGGCACGTGCGATGACGTCGAGGTTGTGCTCGATGACGACGATGGTGTGGCCGCGTTCGATGAGGGCATCGAAGGCCGCCAACAGACGACGTATGTCGTGATAGTGGAGGCCTGTGGTGGGTTCGTCGAAGATGAAGAGCGTAGGCTGCTGCTTCTCCATACCGATATAGTAGGCGAGTTTAACACGCTGGTTCTCACCGCCTGAGAGGGTGCTTGACGACTGTCCGAGCTTGATGTAACCAAGGCCCACGTCGAGCAAGGGTTGGAGACGTCGCACGATGCGCTTCTCATTGTGCTGAGCGAAGAAGTCCATCGCTTGGCGGACGGTCATGTTGAGAACGTCGTTGATGTTCTGTCCGTGGAAACGGATGTCGAGGATGTCGCTCTTGAAGCGCTGCCCGTGGCACGACTCACACTCGAGAACGAGGTCGGCCATGAACTGCATCTCAATCGTGACCGTTCCTTCGCCCTTGCACTCCTCGCAACGTCCGCCTTCGGTGTTGAACGAGAAGTGACTGGCTGTGAATCCCATTTGCTTGGAAAGCGGCTGGTCGGCGAAGAGACGGCGTATCTCGTCGTAAGCCTTGACATAGATGACAGGGTTGGAACGCGAACTCTTGCCGATAGGGTTCTGGTCAATGAACTCCACCGCCTTGACTGCATCGAGGTCGCCCTCGAGCGCTATGAACTCGCCTGGGCGGTCGACCACCTCATCGAGTTGGCGCTTCATCGCACGATAAAAGACGTCGCGCACGAGACTGCTCTTGCCTGAACCTGAGACGCCAGTGACGCACGTCATCACGTTCAGAGGGAAACGCACGTCGATGCCACGAAGATTGTTGGCTCGAGCACCACGTACGGTGATGAAGCGCGAGGAGGCTCGCCCTCCTGAAAAGGCTCTTCCTCCGAAGACTCTCCCATCGCCCTCACAATGAGGGATAGAGCGTTCACCTTCAAGGGCAGAAGCTTCTGCGTCGGAACCATCTAATCCCAAGAGCCATTGGAGGGTGTGGGAGCGTTGAATCACCTCTTCGGGGATGCTTCCTGCGGCTTGGCCTCCGAGCGTATAGACGTCCTTACCTGCCAACGAAGGGATGGAGGTGAGACGGCAGACCACCTCACCACCTAGCCTGCCAGCTTCAGGACCTATGTCGATGATATAGTCGGCAGCTCGGATGATGTCTTCGTCGTGCTCGACGACGACGACGGTGTTGCCGAGGTCTACGAGCTGCCGGAGAACGTGGATGAGACGTGCTGTGTCGCGGCTATGAAGGCCTATGCTGGGCTCATCGAGGATGTAGAGCGAACCTACGAGCGACGAACCGAGACTGGTGGCCAGGTTGATGCGCTGGCTCTCGCCTCCTGAAAGGCTGTTGGAGCGACGTCCAAGGGTGAGGTAACCGAGGCCTACGTCGAGCAGGAACTGCAAGCGTGAGCGTATCTCAACAAGCAGACGCTTAGCCACTTGCTGTTCGTGGGGAGTCAGCGACTCATCCAACCGACTGAACCAGTGATGAAGCTCGGTAATGGGCATGTCGATGAGTTCGGTGATGGCGCGACCACCCACCTTGACGTAGGATGCTTCAGGACGTAGGCGAGTGCCGTGACAGTCGGGACATTCGGTCTTGCCTGTATAACGAGCCAGCATGACGCGATTCTGTATCTTGTAACGCCCTTCACGAAGGTAGTCGAAGAAAAGGTCGATGCAGACATCATGACGCATCCAACGTTCTTCAAGCGAGAGACCACGATGGCGCCCGTGCCACAGGAGGTCGCGCTCCTCGTTGGTCAACTCGTAATAAGGCTTGAATATGGGGAAGCGAATGCCCTCAGCCATACGGATGAATTCGGTCTTCCATTCGTTCATTTTCTCCCCACGCCAACATTGGACACAGCCCTCATAGATGCTCTTGGACGAATCGGGGATGACCAAATGTGGGTCGATACCGGTGACGTTGCCCCAACCCTCGCAGGTAGGACAGGCACCCATAGGTGAGTTGAAAGCGAAGAGTTGGTCGGAAGGTTCTTCGAAGGTGATGCCATCGGCCTCGAATCGCGTGGAGAACGTGTGCTCGATGCCTGCCGGCAGGAAGCGTAGCGTGAGCTCTCCCCCACCCTCGTAGAAGGCGGTTTCGGCAGAGTCGACGAGACGGGAGATGGTGGCTTTCTCGTCCGAGACCGAGAGGCGGTCGATGAGCAGACGAGGAAGAGCCGAGGAGCCGGCTGCATCGCCTTGGCGTCCGTCATTACCTTTGTGTTCGTCAGCTCTCTCGAGGCCGTCATTGCCTTTGTTTTGTTCGAGATAATCCTCAATTCTTACGATTTCGCCATCGACGTCGAGGCGTGTGTAGCCCTCAAGCAAATAGGCGCGTAGCTGTTCCTTGAGCGTTCGTCCTTCGGTCTGACGGACGGGGCAGAGCATGGTGAACCGCGTGCCAGGCGAGTAGGACAGCATGCACTGGACGACGTCCTCGGTGGTATGTTTCTTCACCTCAGAGCCACTGATGGGGCTGAATGTTCGTCCTATGCGGGCATAGAGAAGGCGCAGATACTCGTAGATCTCGGTGCTGGTGCCTACGGTAGAACGGGGGTTACGCGAGATGACTTTCTGCTCGATGGCGATGGCTGGGGGTATGCCTGAGATGTAGTCGCAGTCTGGCTTGCTCATGCGTCCAAGGAACTGACGGGCATAGGCGTTGAGACTCTCAACATAGCGGCGCTGGCCCTCGGCGTAAAGGGTGTCGAAGGCGAGCGACGACTTGCCCGAGCCTGAGAGACCAGTGATGACTACCAGCTTCTCTCTGGGTATGTCCACTGTCACATCCTTCAGGTTGTTGACGCGGGCTTTCTCAATATGGATAAAGGCAGACTCACCCTCCGCCCTCTTCTCTTGTGAAGAGGGGGAGGGCTGGTCCTCATGAGGCTGGACGATGGGCTTGTCTGCAGAAGTTTGGCTTTCAGCGAACTGACTGGCCTTCTCCGCTTGATGTGTATTACGCTTTTTGGGCATCGACGATAAGGGCAAAATGCAAATTAGAGTCTACAGTTTCACCTTCACTTTCTTTCCTTTGCTCTCGTTCTGCATGCGGTCGAGCGAAGTGACGACGTAGGTGTACTGCTGGGCACCATTTGCATAAGGAAGGGCGAGGAAGGTCTGCGGCGTGATAGCAATGAGGTGGTCGATGGATTCGATGTCTATCTTCTCATTAGGAGCGAAGCGATAGACGGCGTAGGTCTTGGCAACATCCAACTCCTTCTTTCCACGCGGTGCTGTCCAGAAGAGTACAGGACCCTCGGGCATCCAGACGACCTTCGCCTTACGAGGTTTGCCAGGCGCTTTCTTATCAATCCAGGGCATCGTGGGTTGCATAGCAGGCGTGCGATGGTAGTAGGTGCGGAGAGCAGAGCCATAGCCGCCTTTGTCGTCAGCTACTGCGCGAGCATACCATTGGCACGAGCCATTGATGCCTGGGAGTGAGCGCTGGAGCGCCATCTTCTGCGCCATATCACCCTTCTGGACCGTTCGGTCGACATCCTGACCAATATAAAGAGGACGCGCATGCGCGTATTGACTCCACCAGCGGATGAGCGTGTCGTAGTCGGCAGCACGATTGCCAATCTCCCAATAAATCTGTGGGACGTTGTAATCGACCCAACCTTCGTTGACCCAAAGAAGAACGTCGGCGTAGAGGTCGTCGTAGTTCTGTAGGCCATTGGTGGCAGAGCCCTGCGACCACGAACGTTGGTTGCGATAGATGCCGAAGGGCGAGACGCCGAACTTGACCCAGGGCTTCGTCTTGTGGATGACGTCGTGCAACTCGCGGATGAACAGGTTGACATTCTCGCGACGCCAATCGCCACGATCGCGTCCACGTCCATAGGCCGCGTAGGCTGCATCGTCGGGGATAGGCAGACCTGCTACAGGATAAGGGTAGAAATAGTCGTCGATATGGAAACCGTCGATATCATAACGGCTGACGATGTCCTTGGCTACAGCGCAGATGAACGCACGGTTCTCGGGCAGTCCCGGGTCGAAGATCATCAATCCATCGTAGGAGAAGCAACGTTCGGGATGCTGGATGGCATAATGCGTGGTGGCTAATGCCTGAGTGCCTTTGGTTTTAGCGCGATAGGGGTTGATCCAAGCGTGCAGTTCCATACCTCGAGCGTGGCATTGGTCGACCATCCATTGCAGAGGGTCCCAATAGGGTGCAGGAGGCGTTCCCTGCTGACCCGTGAGGTAGCGGCTCCAAGGTTCATAGTTGCTGGCATAGAGCGCATCGCCCTCAACGCGGCATTGGAAGAGGATGGCGTTGATGCCGTCGGCCTGCAGAGCATTGAGTTCGCGTGTCAGCTCGGCTTGCATGGCATCGCGCCCGACGCCTTGCCACTGACCATTGACGGCCTGAATCCACGCTCCACGGAATTCGCGCTTAGGCGCCTTTGCCGACTGAGCATTCACGAAGGTTGAACAGAGGCACATGAGTGCCAAAAGGAAGAAGGATTGAAGTTTTTTCATAGTGAAAATGTTATTTCAGGGGACAAAGATAGTGGAAAATCATCAAAAAGATGTAACTTTGCGCCGAAAAACATTTGAATAAGTTAAAAAAGTCGGAACTTCAAGCATGAAATCATTAAACAAGACCGATAAAATCTACGTGGCAGGACATCGCGGACTCGTGGGCTCTGCCATCTGGAACAACCTGCTCGAGCGTGGATTCACCAATCTCGTCGGGCGTACTCACAAGGAACTGGACCTACTGGACGGCGTAGCTGTTCGCGAGTTCTTCGATGCCGAGCGCCCCGTAGCCGTCGTCCTGGCAGCTGCCCACGTGGGCGGCATCATGGCCAATCTGCACGACCGCGCGGACTTCATCTACCAAAACCTGCAGATCCAACAGAACGTGATTGGCGAAGCATGGCGTCATGGGGTAGAGCGACTGCTCTTCTTAGGCAGCACCTGCATCTACCCTCGCGAAGCTCCTCAGCCGATGACAGAGGACTGCCTGCTGACATCGCCGCTCGAGTACACCAACGAGCCCTATGCCATCGCCAAGATTGCCGGACTGAAGCTGTGTGAGAGCCTCAACCTGCAGTACGGTACCAACTACATCGCCGTGATGCCCACCAACCTCTATGGCCCCAACGACAACTTCGACCTCGTAAGCTCGCACGTTCTGCCTGCTATGATCCGCAAGATTCATTTGGCCAAATGCCTGCGTGAGGGCAACGACGAAGCCTTGCGCCGCGACCTCGAGCGCCGTCCTGTGACTCGTCCGCTTTCCGACTTCGGCATCACGGCCGACGCCGTAACCCTTTGGGGCACAGGCAAACCGATGCGTGAGTTCCTCTGGAGCGAGGAGATGGCCGATGCGTCGGTTCATGTGCTGCTGAACGTCGATTTCCACGACACCTACGCCGACCACGTCAGCGCCGATGGCATCAACGAGATTCGCAACTGCCACATCAACGTAGGCACAGGCGTAGAACTCTCCATTCGCGAGTTGGCCGAGAAGATCCGCCGCGCTATCGGCTACGAAGGCGAGATCCGTTGGGACAGCAGCAAGCCCGACGGCACCCTGCGCAAGCTAACCGACGTCAGCAAGTTGCATGAGCTGGGCTGGCACCACCAAATCGAGATTGACGAGGGCATCCAACGCCTCTATAGATGGTATCTCGACGACCTACAGCGTTAAATAAACCTAAAAACTCGCACCTTTTCTTGTACGAGTCGGGGCAAACCATTAGTTTTGCACAAATTATTGAATCATTTTTAATTATAAGGAGTAAAAACATGTTTAAGAAAATCATTCTGGGCTGCATGATGGCCCTTTGCACGTTGACCGCCAATGCACAGTTCGAGGGCGGCAAGAGTTACCTGAACCTTTCGTCGAGCAGCCTCAACTTCTCGTACAGCAAGAACGACAAGCTGCGCTTCGACATCGGTGCTACGGCTGGTGTGTTCGTCGTCGACGACTGGATGTTCTATGCTCAAGCCGAGTACACCCACAAGCGCCTCACCTACGACCGTCTGAACAGCATAGGCCGCAAGATTCATCAGGACGAGCTCTTGTTCGGCGTCGGTGGTCGCTACTACATCGAGCAGAATGGCATCTACCTGGGTCTGGCTGCCCAGTATGCCCACCACGAGCAATCCTACGATAACTTCTACCTCACGCCCGAGATAGGCTACGCCTTCTTCATCAACCAATACTTGACCATCGAGCCTGCCGTCTACTATCAGATGTCGCTCAACGACTTCGCCGACGCCAGCACCGTTGGCTTCAAGCTCGGCGTAGGATTCTACTTCTGAACACGCATGTTCACTTTACACTATAAACTAACTTATAAGAATGAAAACGAATCTAAGTTCACAGATCACCCTGGACCGCGTGTCGCCGCGCTACTATCGTCCGGGTGGCAACATCGAGCGCTCAGTGCTCACGCGTTTTGAGAAACTGCCCACGGACATCTATGCCACCGCCGAGGAGGCTGCTATCGATGTAGCCCTCAAGGTGGCGGCTACCATCCGTCAGCGCCAGCGCGAGATTCGCGCCTGCACCATAGCCTTCTCGGGTGGTGCCACGCTGACCGAAGTGTTCAACCAGCTCGTGCGCATGCATGAGGAAGAAGGGCTGAGCTTCCAGAACGTCGTGGTCTTCGTCACCTACGAATACTACCCCCTGCCTGCCGACAGCGTGCAGTCGAACCTGAAGATCCTGAAGGAGCAGTTCTTCGATCGCGTAGACATCCCCTCGCAGAACATCTATCCTCTCGACGGCACTACTCCTCAGGAGCGCGTCACAGAGCATTGCATGGCCTACGAGAAGTTTATCGAGCAGATGGGCGGCATCGACATCTGCCTGCTCGGCATCGGTCGCATGGGCAACATCGCCCTGAATGTGACAGGTTCGCAGCGCAACAGCCACACGCGTCTCGTGCTGCTCGACGCCACCAGCCGCGCTGAAGCCGTCAAGGTGTTCGGCAACGAGCAGAACGTACCCGTCTGCGCCATCACGATGGGCGTCAGCACCATACGCAAGGCGCGCAAGATCTTCCTCCTGGCTTGGGGTGAAGAGAAAGCAGAGGTCATCAAGAGCGCCGTCGAAGGCGAGATGACCGACCAGCAGAGCGCTACCTTCCTGCAGATGCACAACAACGTTCAAGTGGTCCTCGACCTCTCGAGCGCTGCCAACCTCACGCGCATACGCCGCCCGTGGCTGGTCACCTCGTGCGACTGGGACGACAAACTCATCCGCTCGGCTATCGTGTGGCTCTGCCAGAAGACCGGCAAACCCATCCTGAAGCTGACCAACAAGGACTACAACGAGCACGGACTGGGCGAGTTGCTGGCCATCTATGGTTCGGCCTACGATGTCAACATCAAGATCTTCAACGACCTGCAGCATACCATCACGGGTTGGCCTGGAGGTAAGCCCAACGCCGACGACACCAATCGTCCCGAGCGCGCCAAGCCTGCGCAGAAGCGCATCATCATCTTCTCGCCTCACCCCGACGACGACGTCATCTCGATGGGCGGTACGCTGCAACGCCTCGTCAAGCAGAAACATGAGGTTCACGTGGCCTACGAGACCAGCGGCAACATCGCGGTGGGCGACGAGGAAGTGTTCCGCTTCATGCACTTCATCAATGGCTTCAACGAGCTCTTCGACGAGGGCAAGAACGAGGTCATCAACGCTCGCTACAAGGAGTTCATCGACTTCATCAACAAGAAGAAACCCGAGGACTTCGACACGCGTGACATCCTCGAAGTCAAAGGCCTCATCCGTCGCGGCGAAGCCCGAATGGCATCGATGTACAGTGGCATCCCTCTCGAGCGCGTACACTTCCTGAACCTGCCGTTCTACGAGACGGGCAAGATCCACAAGAACCCCATCTCCGAGGCCGACGTCGACATCGTGCTCGACCTGCTGCGCGAAGTGAAGCCGCATCAGATCTTCGTGGCAGGCGACCTGGCCGACCCACATGGCACCCACCGCGTCTGCACCGATGCTGTGCTCGCCGCCATCGATATCGAGAAGGAGGCTGGTGCCGAGTGGCTGAAGAACTGCCGCATCTGGATGTATCGTGGTGCGTGGGCTGAATGGGAGATTGAGCACATCGAGATGGCTGTGCCCATCAGTCCCGAGGAACTGCGTACGAAGCGCAACGCTATCCTCAAGCATGCCTCGCAGATGGAGAGTGCCCCGTTCCTGGGCAACGACGAGCGTCTGTTCTGGCAGCGCGCAGAGGACCGCAACCACGCTACGGCCGACCTCTACAACCGCCTCGGTCTGGCAGCCTACGAGGCGATGGAAGCCTTCGTGCAGTACCATCCGCTCTAACACGCTACTGCTAAATAAGAAGTCCTGACTGAGCGTTCTATTGCTCAGTCCGTTGAACTACTGTCCGACCTCACCCCCTACTCTCCTCCGCCTCACACGGAGCGATGCAGAGGGGAGTGGGGTCTTCCTTCACAAGCCCCTCATCTTTCATGAAGAAATCCATCCTTCTCGCGCTCTTCGTCAGCGCGTTCATGGCCAGCTGCAAGCAAGTCCCAACGACTAAGCCTGCCGCCAGTCTCCTACCCGACTCCGTCAGCCTCGTAGCCTCCTACCCACTCTCCGACGCCTCGCGTCTGAACCTCTACCAAGGGCTGCGCGACGAGGTCTCTTCCACCTATGTCGTACTGACCGACGCCGACGGCAACCTCGACGAGGCCATTGCCGTGGGCAACAAGAACTTCTGTCGGCGCGACGACGGCAGCCTGCTCTTCGACACCGTTCAGTTCGTCAAGGGCGTCGATGCCTACGTCCTCCACACCTACGACATCTCGTCGACCTACGGCTCTGAGTTCTGGTATGTTCTCTATCCCTACTACGGCGAGAGTGCGCAGCAAGGCCCGTGGGCGCTCGCTCGCCTGCCCTACGACATCCTGCGCCTTGACGACCTCGATGGCGACGGCACAACAGAGGTCATCGGCTACACCGACAAATGGAGGGGCGACAGCGCTTGCTATCGCTTCGACCAAGGCCTACTCATGCCGTTCTGAAGGAAGTGCGAGGCCTCGCCGGAGACCAAGAACTCACCAAGATTCGGAACTGAAGGAATGATAGTCACCCTCCTCAGGCATAGATGCAGCCCTTGTCGTCTATGAGTAGGAGGGTGAGTTCGCCTTTCGTGAACAGGGGCTCGCAATAGCGGCGACAATGGTCGATGACGACCTTCACGAAAGGTTCTATGCGTTCGGCTGGCAGAAGGTCCCACAACTCGCGCACGAGCGTGATGGTGTTGATGTCGAGCTCGATGCCAGCCTCAGTCAGCAGTTGAGCGATGAACACGCGGTCGAAGGTACCTTGACGGCTGTGCGTATCCAGTTGACCTGCTGCGAGTTTCGCAGCTTTGCCCAACATCATGCCCAACGTGAGCTGACGGATGCCCAATTCGTCGGCCATCGTGAGCGTTGCGCCAACGTAGTTGCCATACTGCACGAAAGCCTGCGCGGGGAGATGGGGATAGAAGCCCTTGAGTGCATCCTCGCTCTTGGCCCCACTCCCGAGTACAACGCGCTCAGCACCACTCGCTTCGGCCACGCACAAGCACTTGCGGATGCTCTCGAGGAAGGCCTCTTCGCTGTAGGGTTGGACGATGCCCGAGACACCGATGATGCTGATGCCGCCCTCGATGCCGAGCCTGGGGTTGAACGTACGACGTGCGATGTCGGCCCCATCGCGTACGCTGATCGTGACGGCGTAGTTGCCCGTTATGTTCTCGCGCAGCATCCGTCGAGGGCCTCTGTTGATGGCTGCTTCGCCTGGAGGATAGTCGAAGCCCGGAAGCGTGAAGCGCCCTACACCTTCGCCACCGCATATCAGGAAATGGTCGGACGGCACCACCGAGGCTCGCACCTCAGCGCCATCCGTCACATCGGGGTCATCGCCTGCGTCCTTGATGCAATAGGCATAGTCGTCGGCGTAAGCGACTGCTACCCTGATGCTTTCGCCATCAGGCAATCGTACAGCGACCTCGTCAGGCGTCTCGCCCGTGAGCAAGCGATGCCAGGCGGCTACAGCAGCAGCTGTGGCACAAGTGCCTGTGGTGAGACCGCTTTTCAAAGTGAAGAAATCGGGCAGCAGGCGTTCTACCGCGCGACGCAAGCCGTGAGGACCGTCGACGAGAGTTGGGTGGAGAGTGGAAAGTGAAGAGTGGTGCGCAGTGGAGGGTGAAGAGTGGTGCGTGGTGGAGGGTGAAGAGTAGAGTGTGGGGCGTCGGATGGCGATGACGCGGATGCGCAAAGCTTTGGCGGCTTCTACTTTCTCGAGGAATCCGCCTGAGAGGCCACTTTCCTTCAGCAAGAGGACATCGGGCTGCAAGCGTTGCAGGACGCTCTGCTCGTCTTCGCCTTCGTGGTAGAAGCAGAGTTGCTCGTCGGTAGCTCCCAGCGAACGAGCGAGGGTGATGGAACTCTCACGAGGGAGGATGCGGTAGAGGAAATGTCGGTCGGCGTTCTCGTAGGGCTTCAGTCGCGCTATACTCTGGACGCCCAAGGTCGAGAGGATGCGCAGGGGAGCATCGCCCCATCGGATGTCTTCGACGCTATCCACCCATTCCAGCGAACGATCGCGCTTGGGATAGAGGCGCTCGTAGCGGATGAGGGGCAGCTTCAACGCAGCGGCTACCATCGCCACCGTCGCATGCAGTCGTTCGGCAAAGGGATGGGCGGCATCCACGATCAGACGAATGTCGTGCTCGCGGCAGAACAGCTTCATAGCGCTTTCGTCCAAGGCTCCGTCGAGGCGCAGACCATGCTTCAGGGCAAGCTCCTGCTCGCCCGTCTTCGTGCTGTAGTAGAAGGGTTTACCTGCCTGCTCCAGCACCTCTGCAGCCTTGCGGCCTTCTGATGTGCCGCCGAAAACGAGAATCATCTTTATTCACGAGTTTTCGAAATATCGGAATATCGAAATAACGGAATATCGAAATTTCGAAATATCGAAATAACGTTATAACGTTTCTTCTTGACCTTTATTTCAGCAGCCTGTAGAACGTGGGTTGATAGTCGTCGGGCATGAGTTCGGGGTGGAAGATGGCGATGAGGTCGGCCAGCAGGACGTCGGGCATCATGGGCGCGAGCTCGTAGTAGGGCGTCTGCTTCATGTTGCAGTAGATGACTTTCCGCTCGCGGAAGGCTCGGAAGAGCTCGTTGCGTGGCTCGCTGGCCTTGAGTGCTTCGTAGGAGAAATCGCCGGGATAGCTGTTGAGGATGCGCCAGTAGTCGGCGTCGGCAGCCTGAGCGTAGAGCTGTTCGAACTCGATGTTGACGCCTCCCGTGTTGTCGTCCTTGATGACATAGTCGGCCCCTGCGTCGCGGAAGAGCTGGGCCAAGGCGTTCTTGCCGCCCACCGCATACCAGTTGCCGCCGTGCATCTCGCCCGAGAAGACCTTGGGAGTAGTCCCCTCTCCATCTCCCCGTGAGGGGAGACTTTCGTTTCCGCTTGCCGCCTTCGCGCCAGCCTCTCCCCTCCTTGACGGGAGGGATTGGGTCTTTTCTTTCAGACGATTATATCTCTCCTCGATGCCTGCAAAGATACTGTCGGCCTCGTGCTCCTTGCCGAGGAAGAGTCCGACGAACTTGATCCATTCGGCCTGCCCGAGGGGATGGAGCTCCTTGTAGCCGAGGTGGGGGATAAGGGTGATGCCGGTCTCCTTGATGACGTCATAGCCTCCGCGCTTGAAGGGCGAGATGAAGATGACCTCGGGCTGAGCCGCCAGGATGAGCTCTGTGTCGAAATTGCCCTCCATGCCTATCTTGACGATGCGTCCGTCTTTCACGCGCGCCCGCACGTCCTTGTTGAAGAGGTTCTTCGTGCCCGTGATGCCGCGAACCACATCGAGCGCATCTAAGGCCGTGAAGTTGGAGAGTTGCAGCATGGTCATCACAAGGGTGCGGTCGATGGGGACTGGGACAACAAGAGTCTCATGACCCTCTCCCTGCTCCCCCGCCGGGGGAAGAGCCTCGCTTAGCTGCGCGCTGTTCGTAGGTTTGTTCGCCGATTTGGGCACCAATGCGAAGTGATAGCTGACGGGCATGCGGTCCTCGTCGGTCTGAGGGTCGGCAATGTCAACGAGGCGGACGCCGTTGGCAAGCATTCGAACACTGAAGCCTTTGGCGTAGTGAAGTTCAAGGGTGTCGACGACCGAAGTGTCGCTCACGCCCTCAGCCTTGCGCGAGGCTTGGCCACACGAGAGGCACAGGTTGCACAAGCAAAATGAGAGGACGAGAATCGGAAGAGAGAGATAAGTCTTGTTCATTGTATCTTGAAGTATCTGAACTATTTATCATGCTTGCGGAAGAGGACCGCCGCAATGACGGGAGCCCCGACGAGTGCGGTGACGGAGTTGACGGGCAGGGCGCCTTCGAAGCCGGGCATGCGTGCGATGAGGTTGCAGAGCAGGGCGAGGGCAGCACCACAGAGGAGCGTCGCAGGCATGAGTGTGCGGTGGTCGCTGGTTCGGAACAGGGCTCTCGCCAGATGGGGGACGGCCAATCCGATGAACATGATGGGGCCGCAATAGGCCGTCACGATGGCCACGAGGACGCCAGAGGAGAGGATGACCAGCGAGCGTGCGCGCTGGATGTTGAGCCCGAGGTTCTTGGCGTAGGCATCGCCCAGGAGCAACAGGTTCATGGTCTTCACGAGCAGCATGCTCAGCGGCAGGAGCACGGCCATCAGGACCACGAAGAGCACCATCTGGTCGCCCGAGACGCGCGCGAAGGAGCCGAGTCCCCAGACGACGTAGGCCTTGATGTCCTCCTCGTTGGAGAAGAACTTCAGCACGCCGATGATGGCGTTGGCCAAGTAGCCTATCATCACGCCGATGATGAGCAGCGTCACGCCCGACTGCACGCGCTGTGCCACCCACATGATGAGCGCCATCACCGCCAGCGCTCCCACGATGGCCGCCAGGCTCATGGCCACATCGCCGAGGTAGCCCAGACGACTCAGGGCGACGCCTCCCAGCGAGCCCGACATCAGCACCACCATCGCTACGCCTAAGGAAGCGCCGTTGGAGATGCCGAGCACCGACGGTCCGGCCAGGGGATTGCGGAAGACGGTCTGCATCTGCAAGCCGCTCACGGCCAACCCCGCTCCCGCCATCAGCGCCGTCAGCGCCTGGGGCACGCGCGAGCTCCAGATGATGTTGGCGTAGACGCCACTTTCGCCCGTCCCGCTCGTGGCGGCTTGGGAGAACAGGATGCTGAGGACTTCGCGCATGGGGATGTGTACGGTGCCCAGCAGCAGGTTGAGTACGAAGAGGGCGAGGATGAGAAGGATGAGGAAGAGGAATGAAGCGGTCCGTTTCATGCTTTACCTTTTCTAAACAGATGCGTGAAGTTTTTGTTGTAGAGCTCCGAAAAGCCTGCACGGTTGTCGATGGCCTCGCCCACGACGAGCATGGTGGTGAGGGTGAGGTGGTTGTCGTGGACGATGCGGGCGAGGTCGCGCAGCACGCCGCGGTAGATGTGCTGGTCGGGCCAGGTGAGGTGGTAGCAGGCGGCGACGGGCGTCTCCTCGGGATATTCCTGCAGCAGTTCGCGCTGGACGTCGTCGACGATGGCTGCGCTGAGGAAGATGCACATCGTGGACTGCGAGCGGGCAAGGAGGTGGAGCTTCTCGCGCTCGGGCATGGGCGTGCGCCCTTCGCCACGAGTGAGGATGATGGTCTGCGTGCGCTCGGGGATGGTGAACTGACTGCGCAACTCAGCTGCGGCAGCGAGGAACGAGGAGATGCCGGGCGTGATGTGATAGCGCATATCGTGGGCGTCGAAGTAGGCCATCTGCTCCTGTATGGCACCGAAGATGCAGGGGTCGCCCGTATGGAGGCGCACGATGAGGTGACCGCGATCGTAGTGCTCCTGCATCAGCGCACATTGCTCCTCAAGATTCATGTCGGCCGACGAGCGAACGACAGCGCCCGGCTTATGGCACTCGGTCAGCGCTTTCGGCACAAGGCTGCCGGCATAGAGGATGAGGTCGGCCTGCTCCAACAACCGACGCCCTCGCACGCTGATGAGGTCGGGGTCGCCCGGACCAGCACCCACGATCTCGACGCGGCCCTCACGCAGATACTTGCGCTCGATGGCTACGGCAAGTGTGAAGTCCTTTCCCTTCACTTTCGGCAATAGCAGTTTCCCATGATGGGATGCCAACAGGGCTGCAGCTTCACAGACGCTGGGCGTACCCACATGTTTCTCTACCGTTTCGCTGGGTGTGGGGACTTCCACCTTGGATAGTTCTTCGGCAGTATAGAGCTTAAGTTCAAGTCCATATCGCTCTTTTTGGAACTTCTGGACAACAGGCTCCTCCGCTTTGATGTCAATGGTACAGATATTGCGGATACATTCAGACCAGAGATAAATATCGTGTTCAGCAAGCAGTTGTTGGATATCCTCATAAGTATCAACTGGTGCCTGATGAGGAAGTCCGATGCCCAAATCCAACACTTGTGGGGTATACTGAACGACCAATAAATCAGCGGGTAAATTGGAGTAGATGAAAGGAGAGACAACAATGGCCAAAGTGTAACCTCCCTCCACGATCTCATCGACGGTATTCACAATCGTCACATGCGGTGGGCAAGTGCGTTCAAGATAATTCGTACCCTCGTCGCGAATATCAAGCAGCAGGGCCACAGGCTCCCTATTGACGAACTTACTTATCGCCGTATTGAGGTCGCCCACACAACTCATGTGCCAATCATAGTTCTCATAGAAGGTATCAAGTGCCCAGAGTCCTGCATTGTCGCTCTGGGTGGTGATGACCTCGCAAGCACCTATCAGAGCAGCCACCTCGCGAGCCAGGTCGTTGGCTCCTCCGATATGTCCCGAGAGAACGGAGATGACATGAAGCCCCATGCTATCGACACACACCACAGCAGGGTCTTCGTGCTTGTCCTTGACGTATGGGGCAATGGTGCGAACGCAGATGCCCATCGCTCCGATGAACACGAAGGCATCCGAGTCGCACCAATGTTCGCCGACAGCTGTACGCTGAATGATTGTAGCACCAAGCTCGCGCTGGAGTGTAAGGGCGATACCCTTGCCCGCCTCGCTAATCTGTATGACGGCTATCTTCATGACTACAAACCTCTTGCTTTGAGCAGACCCGATGCATCGGGTTGGGCCATACCTGTGAAATCGGTGAACATCTGCATCAGGTCGCCCGTGTTGCCGCGACTGAGAATCTTATCACGGAAGTCCTGCCCCGTCTGAGGCTCCAAGGCTCCGCGCTGGGCAAAGACGTCGGCAATGTTCACGGCCAGCACCTCCGTCCAGAGATAGCTGTAGTAGCCAGCGGCGTAGCCGCCACCGAAGACGTGATTGAAATAGCTGGTGCTGTAGCGCGGCGGAATCTGCGCATTGAGCAACCCTATCTGTCGCAGGGCTTCGGTCTCGAAGGCTGCAGCCTGCTCGGCGGTGGGGATGTCGGTCGAGGGCAGCATGTGCCAAGCGAGGTCGAGGCAGGTGGCCGCGAGGTTCTCGCCCAGCGCGTAGGCCGTCTGGAAGTTGATGCTCGCGAGCATGCGTTCCTTCAGGTCGGCAGGCATAGGCTCGCCCGTCTCGCAGTGGAGGGCATAGTGGTCGAAGATCTCGGGAATGGAAGCGAACGACTCGTTGAACTGCGAGGGCATCTCGACGAAATCGCGGGCCACGCTGGTGCCGCTGAGGCGGTTGTACTGGCAGGCGGAAAGGATGCCGTGGAGCGCGTGCCCGAACTCATGGAACATCGTCGTCACCTCGTCCCACGTGAGCAGCGAGGGCTGCCCGTCGGGAGCTTTGGCGCTATTGCAGACGTTGAAGATGATGGGCTGCTGCTGCCATTGGCGGCTCTGTTTTTGGAAGCCGTCCATCCACGCTCCACCGCGCTTGGTGGGTCGACGGAAGTAGTCGCAATAGAACAAGGCGAGCGGGCTGCCGTCCTTGTCGATCACCTCGAAGGCTTTCATGTCGGGATGGTAGGTGGGGAAGTCGTCGAGCTGCTTGAACGTGAGGCCGTAAGCGCGATTGGCAGCATAGAAGACCCCATTGATGAGCACGCTGTCGATGTTGAAGTAGGGCTTCACCTCGTCGTCGGAGATGTTGAGCAGTTGCTTCTTCATCTTGGCAGAATAGTAGAAGCGGTCGTAGGGCTGTAGCTGGAAGTCGGGGCCTTCGGTCTGACGGGCAAAGTCCTCGATGGCCTTCGTCTCGGCCTCAGCCTTCGGCGTGTACTGGCTGATGAGGTTCTTGAGGAACGCGTAGACGTTCTCGGGCGTCTTGGCCATCGTCTTCTCGAGCGAGTAGGAGGCATAGTTGTCATAGCCCATCAGCTCGGCCTGCTCGGCACGCAACTTGGCAATCTCGCAGGCGATGGGGAAGGTGTTGAACGCGCCCGTTCCATCAGCACGATGCACGGAAGCCTCGAAGACTCGGCGTCGGAGGTCGCGATTGTCGAGGCTGGCAAGAGGAGCCTGCTGGGTGGTGTTGACGATGACGATGGCGTAGGGTGCCTTTCCCCCTCGGCTCTCAGCATCCTTGGCACATTGAGCGATATCGGCCTCGCTGAGTCCGGCAAGTTCTTCCTTCGTGTCCACCCAGACGACGGCGTTGTTGGTGGCATCGGGCAGCACGTCGCCCCACTGCTGCTGGAGGTCGGAGATGCGGCGGTTGATCTGCTTCATGCGCTCCATCTTATCCTCAGCGAGGAGAGCTCCTTTGCGCGCGAAATCCTTGTAGATTTCCTCGAGCAGTTTACGGTCTTCGCCCTGCAGCGTCTCGTACTCGCGTTCGTAGACCTGACGGATGCGTTCGAAGAGCGGTCGGTTGAACGAAATCTCGTTCTCGAGCTCGGTGATCATGGGCTGTACTTGTTTCTCAATCTCGCCAATCTCGGGAGTCTTGTCGGCCTCCACGATGGCAAAGAAGACACGACTCACGCGGTCGAGCAGGCGTCCGCTGTCCTCGAAGGGCAGGATTGTGTTCGCGAACGTGGCCGAGTCCGTGCACTCGACAATCTGTTGAATGTTCGCACGTTGTTGCTCGATGGCTGCCTCGAAGGCAGGCAGGTAGTCGGTGACCTTGATCTTGCTGAAGTCGGGGGCGCCAAATGGCAACTGGCTCTCCACGAGCAAGGGATTCTCGCGCTGTGTCTGTTGGCAGGATGTGGTCAGCATCATCATTGCGGATGCGATTCCTACAGTCATAAGGGTCTTTTTCATTTGTTAGGTGATGTTTGTGTGGGTTTGTAAGCTTTCAGTATCTCTATAGGGTGATATTCATCTATGACAACTCTCATCGGCGGCTCTTGCTGGAGGGCGAACTCGCGGCAGGCTTCGTCCCAAAGCTGATGGCTGTCGGTCTTGACGAGAGGGGCTTTCACGCTGTTCATCACGATGACACCACCTGGGGCTAACACGGTCAGCACCTTCGCCATGATTTCCTTCAGACGGCCTCCATGACCGCCAATGAAGACGGCGTCGGGGAAAGACCCTCCCCCCGCCCTCCCTTGTAGGGAGGGAGCGGTCACCAAACAAGACTTGTCATCCCTTTCTGCCACAAAGGTATCTGCTCCCTCCCTACAAGGGAGGGCAGGGGGAGGGTCTTCCAGAAAGTCCCCCATCCGCACCTCAATGCCGAGAGCGCCATGATGACGGGCGTTCGCACGGATAATGGCCTCGCACTCAGGACGTATCTCGAAAGCTACGACATGAAGGTGAGGGAAGAGCAGACGCGCTTCGATGCTGACACTCCCCGTACAAGCGCCGATGTCCCACAGGACGCGACGCCGAGGCAGGTCGAGGGCCTGAAGCGTGAGCAGACGAATCGGCATCTTTGTGATCATCTTCGCGCGACCATCAAGGAGGGCAAAGGAGGAGTCAGGAAGCCCGAAGGAGAAGACTCTCCCCCTGCCCTCCCTGTCAGAGAGGGAGCTGTTAGCATCAAGAATTGCACAGTTGGGCATTGAGAATTCACGCTCTGCTGCTTCCTCGAGTGAGAGCGAAGAAATATGTTCTAAGGTTGGGTTGCCCAGATGCTCGCCAACGTGCATGACATATTGGCCGTAGCCGTATTCGAGCATTCGTTGGGCTATGGCGGCAGGTGTGTGCTCGCGGTCGGTCAGGATGCCTATCTTGGCAGAACGCTCGATGAGGGCGCGGTCGAACTCGCACCAGGGACGCCCTGTGAGCGAGACGACTCGCATATCATGATAGGGAAGCAGCAGACGATGAGCGAGCATCTGCAGAGAGTTGAACGAGGGGAATAGCCTCATCTCTACGTCCTTGCACTCACGCTGAATCGTATTAGCAAAGCCGTAGAAGAGTGGGTCGCCACTGGCAAAGACGACCACATGCTCGACCGCTTCGTACTGCTTGAACACACGCTCCAAGGGCACCGTGATGTCGAGCCATACGGCATCTGAAGGCAGCAACGGATCCACGATCTCGTGATGCCGCCGACCGCCTGAGAAGACATGACCGCCTTGAATGACGTCCATCACCTCGGGAGCAAACCATTGCTGCCGGCTGTCGCTGATGCCTATGATGTCGCAGGTCTTCATAGGTCGCGTCCGGGTTTGAGTTGTGCAGCATCGTCGTAGGTGAGGATGGCGTTGACGAGAGTAGCGGCAAGGTTGCTGCCGCCCTTACGTCCTTCGACGATGATCTTGGGAATCTGTACGAAAGGCTTGACCATGTGCTTCGACTCGCAGACGTGGACAAAACCTACGGGAGCTGCGATGATGCCTGCAGGACGAGCCTTCCCCTTGCGAATGAGGTCGCAGAGTTCCATAAGTGCTGTGGGGGCGTTGCCGAATGCGAAGAGGGCATCGGGGTGCTCTTCGACAGCCAGACGGATGCCTGCTTGGGTTCGGGTGATGCCCAAAGAGTTGGCCATCTCGACTGCACGTGGGTCGCCGAGATAGCATTTCGCTTCGAGGCCCAAGCGTTGTAAGGCACCTTTGCGAATACCGCTGACGACCATCGTGACATCGGTGACGATTGTGGTCAACTCGCCCGTGCAAACCTTATGATACAAAGTCTCTACGGCGTGGGGGTCGGTCAAGAGGATGCGCTCCATCGTGAAGTCGGCTGTCGTGTGAATAGCGTGAAGGAGAGCCCATTTGTGGTCGAGAGGATAGTCCTTTCGCCGCAACTCGCTTTCGATGGTGCGGAAGGACTCCATCATGATGGATTGTCCAACTGACCCCTTGTTTATTTTTGAGGGGTCAAGCGTCTCTTCGAGCCGAGCAGTCCGTTGTCCATTGTCCATTCCCCATTGTCCATTGTCCATTGTCCATTGTCCATTACAATAGTACCCCCTCGGCGTGATCAATTTGCCTTGCCATTCGTAGCTCTGCGAGTTGCCGATAAGGAGCACGCAGAACATATCCACCTGCTCGGGGTCGAGGGCTGCAAGGGTGGTGAGCGTCACTTCTTGCTCAGGACGTCCTGCCTGACG
>CADCOX010000145.1 GCA_902803195.1 uncultured Bacteroidales bacterium | reverse complement strand
CGAAGCATTGGCCGAGCGGCAGGCACTCGGAGCTGCCCACGCTTTTGTCAACTACAGTTTCTACTTTGGTGCTACCAATGCCAACTCTGCTTTGTTGCCACAGCTCGACCCTACTGAAGTGCCTGCTGTGAAGTTGTTCATGGGCAGTTCTACAGGAGGGATGCTGGTGGATCACGGCGATGCCTTGCAGATGGTGTTCGAGTGTTCGCCGTTGCCCATCATGACCCATTGTGAGGACTCGGCAATCATCTCCAAGAACATGCATGAGGCGCAAGCACGCTATGGCGACGACCCTGCTGTCAGTCACCACAGCGAAATACGAAGTCGCGAGGCTTGTGTGGCTTCGACCAAGCTGGCTATTGAACTGGCGCTCAAGCATGGAAGCCACCTTCATGTGGCACACCTCTCAACAGCTGATGAATTGAAACTTCTTGAGAATCTAGAATCTCTAGAATCTCTAGAAAATCTAGAACCTCTAGAACATCTAGAGCATCTAGAAAAACTAGACGCTCTAGACAATCTAGCTTATCCCCTCAACAGGCGTTCCTCTGCTCGCATTACAGCTGAGGTTTGCCTTCCTCATCTGCTGTTCTGCGACGAGGACTACGCTACTCTCGGCACCCGCATCAAATGCAATCCATCCGTGAAAACGCGTGCAGACCGCGATGCCCTGCGTTGTGCTATCGCCGACGGACGCATTGCTACAGTGGCTACAGACCACGCACCCCACTTACTCAGCGAGAAGGAAGGCGGTTGCAAGCGTGCTGCCTCAGGTATGCCGATGGTGCAGTTCTCACTTGTGGCGATGCTGCAACTTGTGGACGAGGGCATCGTCTCGTTGCCACAGGCCGTAGCGCTGATGTGCCATCATCCAGCTCAACTTTTCGCTATTCGTGACCGTGGGTTCATTCGCGAGGGCATGAAAGCCGATTTGACATTAGTGCATCGTCAGCCTTGGATGCTGAGCAGTCAGAACATCGTCAGCCGTTGTGGTTGGAGCCCACTCGAAGGTCGCACGTTTGATTGGCAGGTAGCTGAGACCTACTGCAACGGACGCTTGATTTATGATCACGGCTCGTTCGCCCAAGGCAACCTTCACGCTCAAGCTCTGCGCTTCGACCGCGACTGAATGTCGAATCGTGCGAATGTTTTCTCTTCTTGTCAGGCTGCGGTACGTAAAAGCTTATACTATAGCACGATGATACAGACGCTCCACTATCGTCTTCAAGAAGTAACTGACTATATCAATTGGAGTTATTTCTTCCATGCATGGGGCTTTCCAGCGCGTTTCGCAGGCATCGCCAACATCCATGGGTGCGACAGCTGTCGTGCGCTTTGGTTGGCCGATTTCCCTCAAGCCGAGCGCCAACGAGCCGCCGAGGCGATGCAACTGCACAAAGAGGCATTGCGTATGTTGGTACGACTGGGAGCTGAGGGGCATCGCGTTCATGTCCGCTTCGGGCTCTTCGATTGCAACGCCGATGGCGATGACATCCTTATCGACGGCATACATTGGCTCTCGATGTTGCGTCAACAGCATGAACCCTACCTATGTCTGGCCGACTACGTGCGCCCTCTCAACAATGAAGGATTGAAGGATCGTATCGGAGTCTTTGCTGCAGCTGCCGACGTAGGCATCGAACAGCATTTTGCCGATGGGGCACCCGATGCCGACGCTTATCTTCATCTGCTTTGTCAGACGTTAGCCGACCGCCTGGCCGAAGCAGCTATCGAGCGTGCTCATCAAGCTATTCGCAAGTTTTACTGGGGATATGCGCCTGCCGAGCAGCTCTCCATTGCCGACCTTCACGCCGAGCGTTTTCAGGGCATTCGTCCTGCTGTGGGTTATCCGAGTTTGCCCGACCAGAGTTTGAACTTCGACCTCGATGCGCTTATCGACTTCTCAGAAATTGGCATCACTTTGACGGAGCACGGCGCTATGCGTCCTCATGCCAGCGTGAGTGGGCTGATGATTGCCCATGCGGATGCCCGCTATTTCAGCATCGGACTCATTGGTGATGACCAATTGAATGACTATGCCCAACGCAAAATGCGCACCCCCGAGGAGATGCGCACTTATTTGGCTGCGAATCTGAAGTGATTCGCGCTATTAATGAATCAATACTTTCTCGACTATCTTGCCTGCTCGCACAAGGTAGACGCCAGTTGGTAATGACGGAAGCGAGCCGTAGCGTCCCTGCCAAATCATCTGCCCCTGTACGTTGAAAAGGCTGACGAGCGAAGTTGGCGAAAGACGTTCAGTTGCAGTCGTACCCACAATCCCATCAGCGCTGCCGTGCAGATAGTCCTCGCAGTATGACAGCTGTTGGCGAACTGCAGCATCATCAGGCGATAGCGCATAGTTGTTGCGCAGCACGAAGACACCGGCGTTCTCGACGCGCGATGAACCCTTCACGCCTTGCTCGTCGTCCACAGCTAAGAGAACGTGAGCTCGACGAGGACCGATTGTGTAACCACCATCGTTGCGCTGTTGGAAGGTGATGGCTTGTGGCTCGTCAGCCAGCCAAGCTGTAGTTGCGTCGACATGGAGGTACTGATGTGCGCCAAGGTTGTAGAAATAGTACTCGCCGTGGGACTCTGAGCGAAGGATGAGCCAGTTGTCGGAGGGTGCAGAGACGCGTGTCGGACGTTGATAGGCGGCAAGCGCAGTAGCGTCCGTAGCCCCTGCGATGGTCAGTTGTCCTTGCTCGTTGACGACGAGGTCGCCGTAGCCGAATGGATTGTGCAGCTGATAGGCCGTGAAGGAGGTGATGTGAACGGGTTTGTCGACTGTTCCCCAGGCCAGCGGCTGTGCCGTTTCGCCCAAGTGGGCAATGGCTTCACGAAGTGCTACAGCATCCTCGATGCGACCATCGTCGTAGACAGCCTTCAACTCTTGCAGTGCTTCGGGTCGATAACCACCGAGGCAGTCCTCTTGGGCTAACAAGGCTGCGGCCAGTTGTTTCAAGTCGTCGAGCCGATATTCGTTCTTGAAGTATATCTCGTTGATGGCCAAGTTGTAGCCGTTGCCGTGACCCGAAGTAAAGCGACAGCGGAAGTAGCGCGACGTGACCGGTTCGGGCAGCACAATGGTGGGGGCGTCATCGTTGTCGAAGGTGAATGTGCCAATCAGTTTCCACGTGCGTCCGTTGTCAGAGATGGAGAGCTGCATCTCGCGAGCGCGATTGTTGAGGTCCATGCTTTGGTAGAGGCCGATGCTGGTAATACGCTGGGGTTCGCCAGCATCGAACTCGAAGGTGTGGGGATAGGCTGTGTAGCCACGATTGTGGTAGTAGGACGATGTGTTGCCATCCATGATCTGTGCTGCACGTCCATAAGGACCCTCGCTGACAGTCTCCTCGTCGCTAAAGCTGATAAGTTTCCAGAGCGAAGGGTCGGAGACAACGCGCGTCTGCTCGATGCGCATGCTGATGTCCTTGTTGTTATTGTGAAGTAGCGCTAAGTCCACACGCTCGCGCAGGGCCTGGATGTTGATGGTGTCGACCCAAGGCATTTGTCCCTGTGCTACGGGTTCGTAGGTGTCAGCGCTGTCGCGAACGCCCAACAGACCACCTGTCTCGACATAGAACGTGTTGTCGTAGAGTCCCGTGACGCCGTGACCATAGTCGTTGCGTGAATTGCGAATAGTGGCCGACTGTGTACTGCCGAATCCTGCATGATTCAGGCTGAACCACTTTCCGCTGGCTGTGGAGCGCATAGAACCATTGCGATAGTAGACGCGACGATAGCGGTCGCCACCGAAGCCGCTCCAGTTCTCGATGAAGCTGTACATACCCGAGTTGTTGCCTTCCATGCGGTAGGTGTTGGCCGCACGGATAGTGCCGAAGTAATGCCACTCGCTCTCCTCGGCTTGTTTGTACCAGTAGGAGAGCAGCGTGCTGCGGAAGGGTGTCACCGTCGTCGAGCCATCGGCGTTGGTTGTCGTCATCTCGATGTAATCTGGGCGCTCATACATGAGCATTTGCACCCAGTGATCAGTCTGCCAACGCTGTCCCTCGGGATAGCGCAAGCTGGCGCCTGTGCCTTCGCCGCCGAAGCGCACAGCATAAGCCTCAGGTCCCACGTCGACGGCCCCCGAACGCAGGTAGTCGGGTAGGGCCTTGTCTTTGTCGGTATCGCCCGAATCCCAGGCAGAGAAGATGACGGCGTGAGTCCATGAATCGTCATTGAGCAAATGGTTGGTCTGAATGCCCGAGTAGAGTCCCGACGAACCGATCGTCATCTGATAGGTGCACGACTGTTTCAAGGCTTCGGGGATGAGGGCTTCCATATAAATCCAGTCGAACGACTCGCCGGCAGGCGCCTTAGGGTCGGTGGTGCTCCACCAGAGGTGAACGGCGGGTGCCATCATCGAGTTGGCGGCTGTCGCTTTCTGGCGGGCTGTGCGCTGGAAGGTGAGGTAATAGAGTCGTCCAAGGTTGGTCCTTGCGTCGGGACTTGTCAGTTGGATAAGGTACCAACCATCTTCCTTCAGCTCAGTATCGGGCATGATCTCGAAGGTCTGAATGCCCGATTTGCCGGTTTGGTTTTGGACGGTGTGATCCACGATGACCTGTCCTGTCGGAGGATAAGTGATGCGGACATTGAATGTGACGGTAGTGCTGCGGTTCTTAGGTACGATGGAGGCATCGGCACGCACGTGTCCTGCTGGCAGACGGACAACGTAGGAGACGATTGTGCCCTCGTCGAAGTCCCACGTGATCCAGTTGTCGCTCTCTGAATAGCCTGTGGCCAATCCGTCTTTCTCGCGATAATGACGCCCGGCCCAGACGGTGTCGGTCTGAGCT